>JAMORM010000001.1 GCA_027063585.1 Sulfurimonas sp.
TATTATGTCCGACATCCACAAGTATATTTGTGCCTAGTTGTGAGAGTCTGCCGAACAATTTTGCATTTTTAAAATTCTCTACATCATAATCCATGCCTAAAATCTTCAAAGCGGCAATGCTTAACATTAGATTCTCTTGTAAATACAGAGGCAAATCATTGTTTTTTGCAATTTTGGCAATTTTTATACTGTCTTGTTTATTAAGCAAGGTATCATATTTTTCAATCGGTATTTCTTTTTGTTCTGCAATTTCTTTAGCCACTGTAATTACTCTTTTGTGAGGCTGCTTTGCTAAAATTGCTCTTGTCTGTACGGCATTTATTTTTGTCGTAGCGATGGACTCTATATCTGAGCCCAAAAATGCTTCATGGTCAAAGTCAATCGGTGTAACAAGTGTTAAAATGTTTTCAAACACGGCTGTTGCATCATACTCACCGCCAAGCCCGGCTTCTAGTACAACAAAATCACACTCTTGATATAAAAAAACCGCTAAGAGTGTCGTATATTCAAAATAACTCAAGGTCTCTGCGTCTTGCGGAGTTAAAAGCGATAAAAGTTTTTTATGTGCTTCATTAAGCGTTACATTGCTAACATTTTTTCCATTAAGCCAAATACGTTCATTGAACTCTAAAATATGCGGGGAAGTATAATGCCCGACACAAAAGCCTAAAGAATACAAAGCAGATGCCAAAAAGCGCCCTGTCGTTCCCTTGCCGTTTGTACCGACAAGATGTATAATTTTTGGTACCTCTATAAACTTTTTAATACGTCCATAAACTCTGGGCATTCGTGTATAGTCAATTTTGTCATAATATAGCGGTTTATTGTCTAAAAAAGTTTGCAGCACTGTTATTTTTTGTACTCCACTCTGTTTCTTCCCTCATTTTTCGCCTTGTACAGATACTCATCTGCAGAATTTATTGTCGCTTCAAGTGAAATATGATCAGAACGTTGAGAAACACCGGCACTCACAGTAATCTTTATACGTTCTCCTTTATAAACAAAACGTGTCTTTTGGACATGCTTTCTTACTTTCTCGGCAAAAATCACTCCGCCTTGTAAATCTGTTTCACTCAAAAGCGCTAAAAACTCCTCTCCTCCAAAACGTCCTACAATATCAACCGTTCTGCTCTCTTTTTTAAGTATTTTTGCAAAGCCTGCAAGAATTGCATCTCCTGCCTCGTGACCATAGGTATCATTTACTTTTTTAAAGTGGTCAATATCGAACATCACAATAGCAAAATTACGTCCGTAACGTTTGTATTCGCCCTCTTTCATATTCATAAACTCATCAAGTGCCCGTTTATTATACAGTTTTGTCAAAAAGTCCTCTTTTGACTCTTGTTTCGCTGCTTCAAGCTCTTTTTCTAGCGCATGCACTTTTTTACTTAACGCAGAAACTTCATCACTGTGTCCTTTTAAATCTTTACTTAAAAGTTGTGTATTTTCTTCCAAAGCAACGGCAATAGTAAAAAGTTTTTTATGTGCGAGTTTGAAATTTGTAACCGATTCTTCATTATATGATTCCAGCTCTTTTTTAATCTTTTGTATTTCAGTATTTGAACTGTCAGAGCTCTCTATCATATCTATAAGACGCAGCGAAAGTTTGTCCAATACGCCATCAATAGATTCCACCATCTCTTTGACAGTCTCTTTATCAAGAGCTATTCGCAAAGATATTGCTGATCTTATTTCATGTTCTACACTCACACTTTCAAGTAAAGCAGGATTTTGAAGAATTTTTTCGCTTAAAGAGGCAATAGTATCATTAACGCTTGAAGCAATAGAAGGGACAAAAGAGGCTATCAAAAGTTTTGATATTTTTTGCAAATTAACACTTTGAACATCTTCTGTACTAACACATGCCAATTGTAAATTTTCAATAGTTTTTTGCAAATTTTCTGTATCTACATTTCCGTACTCTTTTAATTTTTGCAAGAAAGTATCATCATAGGTTGTTAAAAAATTAACCCATCGCTGACGAAACTGGTCTAACTGTTCCGGCTGCGCTCCATGCTCTAATACATCCAAGGTTTTTTGTGCAAGTTCGCTTGCTTCTTTGTTATGCAAAACCGTAACAACCTGCAAGATTCTTTTTGTAAGTAAGGTTTGTGATTCAAGAGTATCAGAACATTGTGTAGGATTCGTTCTATTGAGTTTAGAGATTAAAAAACGAACAAACTCGTGCATTGTTTTGATATTGTAGTTTTTCAAATCTTTTTGTAAATCTTTATTGAGCATTACATTGAATTTTGTCAAATGCTGGCA
>JAMORM010000002.1 GCA_027063585.1 Sulfurimonas sp.
ATATAAATAGCAATACCCTTTTAAGCCCGTACGACTTACCCGTCCGCGAAGTTGATGCAGTGTTGAGAGTCCTAAGCGCTCTGCTCCGACGATAACTACCGTACTTAAACGCGGCAAAGATATACCGACTTCCACAACGGTCGTCGCAATGAGAATATTACCCTTTTCTCGAAAATCAAATAAAACCTGTTCTTTGTCTTTGTCTTTGCCGTGGGTCACATAAACATTGTCAAAATTTTTCTCCCAATATCCTCGCGCTTCATCAATACTCTGATAATCAAAAGCTTCACTGTGTTCTACTAAAGGATAAACAAGTAAAACCTGATTATTTTTTGCTATTTCAGCCTTTACATGTAACAGTAAACTTTTAAAATCATTTTTATGAATAACTTTTGAATCTATATCTTTTGTAAAAGGGGTGGTAGTTATAAGACTCACATCAATGTGAGCACTCTCTATCATTGCCTGCGTTCTGGGAATAGGTGTAGCGGAAAACTGAATAAAATGTGGTTTAAGTTCCTGCTCTGCTACCAGTTTTTCAACCATATTTCTCTGCTTTGTTCCAAAACGATGCTGTTCATCTACCATGATTAATGAAGCTTGCGGCAACTCTCTGAAAAGCAATGCATGTGTACCTATTATAAAATCATATTCCTCTAAATTTATTTTTTTTGTCTTGTTTGTAACAAGAGTAATTTTTAATTGTGGAAGATATTTTTGCGCCTCTTCAAAAAGCTGATTGGCTAAAATCGTCGTCGGTGCCATTAAAACAGACCGATTGGGCATATTCATATATGCCGCCGCCAAAATCACCATTGTTTTCCCGCTTCCCACATCCCCTACTACCATACGTTTTGCCGCGACATCTTTTTGCATATCCTGACGTATATCTTCTATAGCTTTTTTCTGCTCATCCGTCAGTATAAACGGCAGTGTTTCACTCCACGGCTCATACTCTTTTGCAGCAGAAGCAAGTGCTTTAAAATAACGTCTTTTTCCTGCTAACATTTGCATATAAGAAAAAAGTTCCGTATACTTTAACGCATATAAAGTTTTCTCGTTTAATTCTTTACTCTGTATAGCCTTCGGAAAATGCAAACGTAAAAGCTCTGCAACGACATCCTCAGGCAACTTTGCGGCTAATAGATTTTCTTCTGTAACAAGACCTTGCACAAGACGCTGCATAACATCACTGCGCAATGGAGTTTTATATTTTGGGGTAATATTACCTACCTGTGTGACTTTTCTTGGCATACTCATAGTACAGTGTCCCTGCTTGCAGTCAATCATACCATAGTAATAATCTCGCGCACCTACTTGAAACTGATGTAACATATAAGGCTTAGGGCGAAAAAGCACACCTTGCACCGTATGTCCGAGATTATGGGCAAAAAAAGTTATTTGAATGGAGTTTGGCGCTTTATATACAGACTCGATTGTTGCGTCAATAAGTTGTGATTTGTGTGCCAAAAGTGTTTCATGCAGCCTGTAATCTTCGTAAGAGTACGGTATATGGAGTGCAAGTTCTATAACAGAGCTAATACCGAGTTTTTTAAATTTTGCCTCTTGCTCTTTTGTAAGTTGCATAGTATCTAGCTTCTATCTTCTTCTAATTTTTTTACACGCTTATAAAGATTTGATACCATAAAAACTAAAATAACTAAAATAAGTGTAAAAAGGATATCTTCTAAGTTTTTCATAATTTGCCTTTTTATGTTATAATCCGCTTGAAAGGTTAGAGGGCGGCAACCCTCTAGTTTATAATCTGATAAGTTTTTACTACTATGTAAATAATAGTTATTACTTTCAGAGTTATATCAAGATATTGCATCTTGAACTCCTTTAAGCGGATTTTGTCCTACCGATTACTCGGTAGGAACACTCACATCATAGCAAAAAATCAAAAAACTTTAAAAAAATATGACAAATTGAAAGAAAACTAAGCTTGTACTCTTTTGTTGCGTTCTTCTTCCTGTGCTTTGTAGAGTTCGGCACACCCTTTTGAGAGTTCACGAATTTTTAATATATAATTTTGTCTCTCTGTCTGAGAAATTGCTTTTCTTGCATCAAGCACGTTAAAAGTATTTGAAGCAAGCATACACAAATCATATGCAGGTAACGGCAGTCCCGCTTCGAGTGTTCTCAGACACTCCTCGCTTTTTGCATTAAAATCAGCAAAAAGCATCGCCGTATCTGCCACTTCAAAATTGTATTTTGAAAACTCAATTTCACTCTCTTTGTGCACATCTTTATAGAGTGTCTTACTT
>JAMORM010000003.1 GCA_027063585.1 Sulfurimonas sp.
AATATTACCATCAAATTTGACATCACACCAGATAGGTTTTGCTCCAAGTGTTACAAACATATTGGAAGTAGCAACAAAAGAGATAGGGGTTGTGATAACTTCATCATCCTCTTCAATCCCACAAATACTGTAGGCAGCTTGCAAGGCTGAAGTGGCCGAGTTGAAAGCCACGGCATATTTTGCACCGGTATAAGCACATAAATCTGCTTCAAACTGTGCAACTTTTGGTCCTTGTGCTAAAAAAGAGCTTTTTAAAACTGCTATAACAGCTTCTATATCATCTTCTTCTATAAGTTGTGTTGAGTAACTTAGCATCTCTTACTCTTCAGAACTTGTTGAGCGAAGTTTCTCTAAGAGCTCTTTGTGCGTTAGCCATATTGTGTTGTCTTTAGAGTTATACTCAAACCCTTGAGGAACGCTTTTGCCTTTTTCTCCCAGTCTGTTTGAGTAATAGTCAATAGGTGAAGAAAAACTAATGCTTGGTTGAATAACGAAATGGTCATTAAATTCTAAAGTAAGATGCGAATCATCACGAGGACACATAACTTCATGGAGTTTTTCACCAGGACGGATACCGATTATTTTTTGTGGTAGGTCTGGTGCTAATGCCTTTGCCATATCTATTATTTTCATAGATGGGATTTTGGGAATAAAAATCTCTCCACCTTGCATACGCTCAAAGTTTTTAAGAACAAAGTCAACACCCTCTTGCAGTGTAATCCAAAAACGAGTCATCTCCGGGTCTGTGATTGGAAGTTCTTTTGCCCCTTCGTCAATAAGCTTTTTAAAAAAAGGTACAACAGAACCTCTTGAACCAAGGACATTTCCATAACGGACGACAGAATATTTTACATCATGATTTCCACGAAGATTGTTTGCTGCTACAAAAAGCTTGTCAGATACAAGTTTACTTGCACCATAGAGATTTGCCGGAGATGCGGCTTTATCAGTAGAGAGCGCAATAGTGTAAGGAACTTCATTTTCTATAGTTGCATCAATAATATTTTGAGCTCCCATAACATTTGTTTTTATACACTCCATAGGATTATATTCTGCGATTGGAACATGTTTGAGTGCTGCTGCGTGAACGACATAATCAACACCATTCATTGCCTTTGTTAATCTAGGAAGGTCACGTACATCACCTATAAAGTAACGCATACATGAATCATTGAATTTTTGAGCCATTTCAAACTGTTTGAGCTCATCACGTGAATAGATGATGATTTTATTAGGTTTATACCTTTGTAAAATAGTTTTTACAAATTGCTTCCCAAAACTTCCTGTTCCACCGGTAATAAGTATATTTTTCCCATTGAGCATAATGATTTGTTTCCTTCTGGTCCATAATTATTGAATTGTATAGCAAAAATAATTCCAAGTCTAAAGAAAAAAAAAGAGAAATTCGGTTAAATAATTTTCTTTCTTTGTCGATGTACTCTCCAAGATAAAATAATAAAGGATTTTAAAATGAACGCTGCAATGGCATATAATTCATATATTCAAAATGATGTAAATATTGAATCACCATATAAATTAATTGAGATGTTGTATGAAGGAGTCCTTCGTTTTAATGCACAGGCAAAAAAAGCTATCAAAGATGAAGATTGTGAAAAGAAAGTCTATTGGTTAAACAGATCAGTTGCAGTGATTGTAGAACTCCTCGCATCACTGGATAATTCACAAGGGGATGTAGCCACTTACCTAGATGGCCTATATAACTATCAGATTCAACTTTTAAGTAAAGCAAATATAGAAAATGATACTAGTAAGATAGATGAAGTAAATCAAGTTTTTAAAGGTTTGCTAGATGCATGGAGAGAAAACACGGATGTGGCTTAAACGCTTTAAAATTGCTATTATTGAAAAAAATCCAAAACTAATAGATGAATTAGTACAAACTATGCCACAATTTGAAAATGTAGACGATATGAAACAAGCGTCTGCATTAATTAAAGAAGGTTTAAAAGTAGTACATCAATTCAAAGATGAAACAGGTAAAGCACTGCAAGAATTAAAAAAGCATAAAGATTTTTTAGAGTCCACAGTACGGTCAAATATTAATAAGTTTGATATCACCTCTTAGTCTTCTTCACTATCCCAAACTGCAAACTTCTTAATGTATACTCACTCACAACTGCACCTTTTCTCATAGTGAGTATGTGTGCTACTGCATCGGCTATATCTTCGGCGAGCAGTTTTTCATTCTCTTTTGTACTTACATCAAAACGCAGCTCATCATAAAAGCCAGACTCTGTCAT
>JAMORM010000004.1 GCA_027063585.1 Sulfurimonas sp.
TTTCTAAATTCATTATTTTCTCCTATCTTGTGGCACATGATATTATTTTAGGCAGTGTATCTATATCTTCTTGTATTGTATCTAAAAGACAATGTATAGTTTCATTTTCAAATAAAGAGTAGATCATCCATTTCCCACTTTGTTTTGTCTGTACGAGTTGGGCTTCGCGCATCTGTTTGAGATGACGAGAAACCAAAGGCTGAGAAAGTCCTAGTGTGTCGCAGATTTCACATACACACAGTTCTTTTTCTCTGTGCATTAATGCTATGATTTTTACTCTATTGCTGTCTGAGAATATTTTTGCAAGCTGAACTAATTTTTTCATCTAATCTCTTTTGAAGTTTTATTATATAACAATTCTGTTATATGAATTATATCATAAAAGGATTTTATTATGAAAAAAATATTTTTAACGGCTGTTTTTCTTTTTACCTCGCTTTATGCAAACTCCGGTGAAGAAGTTTATAAGGCTAAATGTATAGCTTGCCATAAAATGCAGGGAATGATGAATAAATTACAAATGCAAGAGATGCGTCAAAAAATGCAAAATAGTTCAAAAGAGGAGAAAATGGCTATGCGTGAGAAGATGATGCAAAAAATGCAAAAAAGTGATATGAAAGCACCGCCGATGCCGATGGTTTCAAAACGCTTAAAAATGCAATTCAAATCTCGTAAAGATTTTATATCTTTTGTGGATGATTATATACAAAACCCTTCACAAGACAAAGGTTTTTGTATGCCTATGGCATATAAACGTTTCGGAACAATGCCTCCAATCGGAAAACAGATGAATAAAAATGACAGACATGCCGTTGCAGCTTGGCTTTATGATAACTTTAAAGGTGTATGGGGTGCATCAATGGGTGGTAAAATGTGTGAGATGAGAAACAAAAGTATGAAATGTGGAGCAGGAAAATGCGGTGCCGTAAAAATACAAACACACTAGGTTTATGATGGAATATATAACACTTTTTTTCTCAGCTCTTGTTGATTTAAGCAATGCCATGGCGCCTTATATCTTGTTTGGGCTTATTTTCGCAGGGTTTTTACATGAACTCGTACCCGATAGCATCGTGAAAAATCATCTAGGTAAAAACTCTGTGACTTCCGTTGTCAAAGCGACGATTTTCGGTATACCTCTGCCTGTGTGTTCGTGTGGAGTTATTCCTTTGGCAACAAGTATTAAAAAATCAGGTGCGAGTAACGGTTCAACCCTCTCTTTTTTAATCTCTACGCCTATTACGGGAATTGACTCTATTTTAGCGACCTATGGAATGTTCGGCTGGATTTTTACTATTTACAGAGTGGTTACTTCGATGATTATCTCAATTATAGCAGGGATATTATCCAATATTTATGCTCATGAAAAAGAGATACCGAAGAAAAAAACTGCATTTAGCATGGCAACACCGACAAAGAATGCATCGGTGATGAGTTTTTCAGCCGTAGGTGTAAATGTACCGCAAGAAAAGAGTAGTTGTACCGATAAAAAAGGTTCAATGGTACAGCGTGCTTTTTCTTATGCATTTACGACACTTTTAAAAGATATTGCCGCTCCTCTTTTGTTCGGGCTTTTAATAGGCGCACTCATAACCGTAGCCGTTCCTGAGAACTTAAGTGAAATATTGGTGAAATATAACTGGCTTTCTTATCTTATAGTGATAGCCATTGCGGTACCGATGTATGTTTGTGCAACGGCATCTTTGCCAATTGCGGCAGGATTGATGCTTGCAGGTGTTTCTCCTGGAGCCGCATTTGTCTTTTTAAGTGCAGGTCCTGCAACAAATACGGTAACAATAGGTGTTGTCAAAAAGATGCTCGGAATGAGAACACTCTATATTTACTTGGGAACTATCATCATTGGTTCTATTGTTTTTGGACTCGGGCTTGATTATCTTTTCCGCGATGTGAACGTTAAAGAGCTGGTACATATGGATGAACATGCAGGCTTAATCGCATGGGCTTCAACATTTATACTTTGGGGATTTGTGCTTTACTATGTCATCAAATCTTATTTTTTCAAAGAAAAAGAGTGCAGCGACGGCAGCTGTTGCACGGTTTAGGGTATAATAAAATTATGAAAAACAGACTCCTCACATTTCTTTTACTTTGTTCCATATGCTTTAATATCGCACATGCCTATGTAATAGAAGTACTTGACACACACTCATGTCATGTAAGTGAGTATGTTCATGATATTAATGATGGTAGCAAAAGTGACATGGCAGAAGATGATATCTGCAATATACACCATTTTTTTCATATTGCTTTTATTCTTCCTGAAATAAATAATGAATTTTCCCATAAAGATTTTACTCAAAAACCTTATTCAAACACAAAAACATATGAATACAATTCATATGATAATTTTCTAAAACCTCCTATTAACGCATAATATCTTCCAACCTATACCTTTATAAAAAATTAATTATACAGACTATAAGTCTGTATAAAAGGAAAAAAATGAAAAGATTATTATTGGTTCCATTTATTGTTTGGCACTTACAGGCTCAAGATTATAAGGGCTTATTGCAAGAAGCTTTACAATCTTCACCTTATCTTAAAGCAAATGCTTTGGAGATTAAACGTGCGGATGAGCGCGCGAGCTTGATACAAAGATATAAAAACCCGACACTCTCACTTGAAACTTCAAAATTTAACCCTGATATCGGCAAAAGTGAAGCAGGATACAGAGCTGCACTTTCACAACCAATCCGTTTATGGGGTGTTAGTAGTGACAGAGAAAACTTGGCAGCTGCAACAAGAGAAGAAGCAAAAGGCTTGGTAATACTTAAACGTGCTGAATTTGTGAAAGTTTTTTCTTTGCTTTATAACAATTACACAACACAGACAGCATTGCTTCATTTGGCTGAAGAAGAATTTACAATATCAAAGAATATTGCCAATATTTCAAAAGAACGATATGAAGCGGGTACTGTAGCGCAAGTAAAATATCTTCGTTCAAAAGTAGATTTAGCGAGCAGCAAAAATTTGCTTAATGAAAAAAAAGTGATGCAGATATCGAGTTATTATAAACTTTTGGCATTTGCAGGTTTAAAAAACGAGAGAGATTTAAATGATAATTATGTTTTTAAACTCTCAAACCGAGCCGTAAACGAAGCAGAAAAAAATTCAGCAGAGTTATATTATCTTCAAACTCAGCAAAATTTTTCATCGGCAAAGGCCAAGCTTAATGCAAATAAAATCGAATGGATGAATTTGTATGCAGAGTATGAAGCAGAACCTGACCAAAGTATTGCTAGAGTTGGGATAAAAATCCCATTGGCTGTTTTTAATACAAAAACAGAAGAAAAACGTATAGCAGATCTTCAGGAAAAACAGAGTGGATTGCTGCTTCAAAATCAAAGAATAACACTCTCAAATAATCTTGCGCGCTTAAAAAAGGAATTGCTTATTTTACAGAGTGTTGTTAGTTCAACACAAAAATTATACAACTCTCAAAAAGAGCTGTTGAAAATGTATGAAGATGGTTACAAAATAGCAAACATTAACCTTATAGAATTGCAGAATATCAAAAATCAGATGATACAAACAAAAGAAAAAGAGATAACTCTTCAAAATAAAATAAATAAAAATATAGTTATTTATAACTATGAGGTAGGAGAATACAATGACTAAAATATTAATAGCACTGTTGGGACTCGGATCTGTTTTACTTGCAGTAGAAATTCCAATAGCAAAAACACAGATGCACAGTTTTAAAAAATCAATAGCACTCAATGCAAAGATAATACAACTCTCAAATGCGCAACAGTCTATCACTTCGCTTGTAAACGGACATTTGGAAAAATACTTTGTAAAGCCTGCTCAAGATGTGAAAAAAGGTGATAAAGTTGCGCTTATTGAATCTATTGAAGTTTCAAAAATGAGTGCAGATTATATTGCACTCAAAAAACAATACGAGGCTGCACAAAAAAATTATAAAGCTATTGAAAAGCTTTATAAAAAAGGTTTAACATCAATGCAAAGTCTCAATGCCGAGGCAATTAAAACAAGTCAAATTGCAGCAAACTTAACTGCTTTGCAGTCGCAACTTGAGACTTTAAATATAAATGTTAATAAGTTAAAAAAAGCAATGGCAAGTTTTATTTTGTATGCACACAGCAGTGGGCGTGTTTCAGCTCTTTTAAAACCGCTTCACTCTTCTGTTTCATCAAATGAACCCATTGTTTCAATTGTAAAAAATCAGGCTTATTATGTAAAATCTTATTTACCGCTTGAGTATGCTACAAAAGCACGTACCGGCGATACAATAGTAGTGAATTATGCAGGTAAAGAGATCATTACACATGCAACACAGATTATGCCAAAAGTGGATGAAATGACACAAAGAGTTGTAGTGCTCTCAAGCGTCGATCAAAAGGTAGATGATCTTTTTATTGATGTGTATGTCAAAGCAACTATTTATTTTACAGATGCAAAAAGTTATGTTGCTGTAAAAAAATCAGCACTCTCTTTTTTTAATAACGAATGGGTTGTTTTTGTTCCAAGCGAAGAGGAAAAATCTTCAGTCCCGTATGCACCGCGAGTTGTTGAAATAGTTGCACAAGATGATAAATATGTTGGTGTAAAAGGTTTAGAATTAGGACAAGAATATGTGAGTGGTGAGAGTTATTATGTAAAATCAGCACTGCTAAAATCTTCTCTTGGCGATGGGGATTAAGGATAGCATTATGTTAGATAAAATCATAGAGCTTTCGCTCAAATATAAAATTTTAGTGCTTGTGGCTTTTATTGCTATCGCAGTATCTGGTTACAGGGCATATACACAAATCCCGATTGATGCTTTTCCTGATATTACACCCAAGCAGGTTGTAATTTATACAGAGAGTCCCGGAAATTCTGCCGAAGATATAGAAAAACTCATCACCTATCCGATAGAGTCTGTTGTCTCTGGTATGGCCGGAGTAAAGCTTATTATGTCCAACTCTATTTTTGGACTCTCCTATGTTTCTGTCTTCTTTGAAGACGATATGGATATTTATTTTTTGCGGCAGCTTGTTTCTGAGCGCCTGGGGAATGTAGATATTCCAAAAGGCTGGGGAAAGCCGGTTTTGGGACCAAATACAACCGGTTTGGGGCAGGTTTTTTGGTATCAGGTACAGGATACAACAGAGAAATACACACTCCAAGAACTCAAAGAGATGCAAAAATACATTGTCACACCTCTTTTTAAAAGTGTCAGCGGTGTTGAAGAGGTTATAGGCTGGGGCGGTTTTGAGAAGCAGTACAATGTTTTAATAGATACCAAAAAACTGCAGGATTTCGGTATTACTTATAGTGATATTATAGAGGCCCTGCAAAAGTCAAACCAGGCTGCAGGCGGACAATATTTAGAGTTTAACCATGAACAGTATCTTATTCGGGGGGCAGGTCTGTATAAAACACTCGATGATATCCGCAATACCGTCATAAAACCAAAAGAGGGGCAGGCTGTTACTATCGGCGATGTGGCAAAAGTAATGCCGGGAGTGAGTCCAAGGTTTGGAGCGGTGAGTATTGACGGCAGTGAAGCTGTTATGGGAATGGTGCTACAGAGAACGGCCACTAATGCGGCAAAAGTTGTCGAGCGCATTAAAGAAAAGATTGAGACGGTAAACAGAGCCCTGCCCGAAGGTGTCAAAATAGCAACGATTTATGATAGAACAGACATTACGCATAAAGCGGTAAATACTATGACCTCAGCGCTTTTAAGCGGTGTGGTTTTAGTTGCGATTGTACTGTTCTTATTTTTATTTGAACTGCGCAGTGCTTTTATTGTTATATTATCTTTGCCATTATCTCTGTTGACTGCATTTTTATTGATGGATTATTATCATCTTTCAGCTAATCTTATGAGTTTAAGCGGTCTGGCAATTGCGGTAGGTATGATAGTGGATGGCACTATCGTTATAGTAGAAAATAGTTTTAGAAAACTCCATGATAACCCTGAGGGGCAAAAGCTTCAAATAGTCAGTGAAGCTGCAAAAGAGGTGGTAACACCGGTAACTTTTGCTGTTTTAATCATTGCGGCGGTATTTATTCCACTGCTTTCACTTGATGGTCTTGCCGGAAAACTTTATACGCCGATGGCACTTAATATTGTTTTTGTAATGCTCGGCTCACTGCTTGTTGCACTTGTACTTGTACCGGTACTAATTTTGATGCTTTTGAAACCGACAAAATCTGCAGAGAATGTTGTTATGCGAGGTATCAAAAGAGTCTATACGCCCGTACTGTTATTTGCGTTAGAGAATGCAAAAAAGATTTTGGCTGTTGTGAGTGTAGTTTTTATTGCATTAGCCTATATGCTCACACAGCAGGGACGAGAATTTTTGCCTTCGCTGAATGAAGAGTCTATTATGTACAGGGTTGTAGCCATTCCCGGTACGGCACTTACACAGTCTATAGATGTTTCAGAGGATTTAGAAAAGTATATACTTAAAAATTATTCTAAAGATGTATCTTCAGTACTTACAATGATAGGTCGAAGTGAAAAAGGAGAGACGGCACAGGCAAACTATATGGAAGTTCTTTTGACACTCAAGCCTGACATTAAAGACCTGCCTGCTCTTACAAAAAAGATGAGTGAAGATTTAGAGCATCAGTTCAGTTTTGTACAGCTTATTCCCACACAGCCTATTGCAATGCGGATAGAAGAGCTGCTTGAAGGTGTCAAAGCAGAACTTGCTATAAAAATTTACGGTGAGAATCAAAAAGAACTAGACAAAATTGCCAAAGATATCCAAAACACCATTAAAAATGTGGATGGATTGGAGCGAATGGAAGTAGAATCACAGCTTGGTCAGGCACAGATTAAGATTATTCCCGATTATCTCTCCCTTGCGCGATACGGCATAAGTGTAGCAGATGTTATGCAGGTTATTCGCAACGGTATCGGAGAAGAGGGTATTACACAAAAAATCGAGGGCATTAAAAGATTTCCGATAGTTGCCAAAATCAAGGGTGCAAAACAAGATATCGAGTCTATTAAAAATGTAACCCTGCGTTCAAGCAATGGAAATATTGTCAGACTCAAAGATGTATGCGATATTAAAATAGTACAGGGTGCTTCTTTTATAAAAAGAGAAAATCTCAGCCGTTATATGGTTGTATCTATGGATGTAGAGGGACGTGATACGGCTTCCTTTGTTGCAGAGGCCGACAGGCTGATAAAAGAAAAAGTAAAAATGCCCTCAGGATACTATATAGGCTGGGCAGGAGATTTTAAAAATATGCAAGAGGCAACACAAAAGCTTATAATTATCATTCCTGTTACACTGCTTTTGGTTATTTTACTGCTTTATACGGCGTTTAATTCCTTGAAAAAGTCGATGATTATTCTTTTAAATGTTCCTTTTGGCTTTATTGGTGGGATTATTGCTTTGCTTTTTGGTGGCATATATTTGTCGGTTTCGGCAATAGTAGGCTTTTTGGCTATTTTTGCCATTGCCATACTCAATGGTATTGTTCTTGTGAGTTTTATAGATGAACTGCGGGCTAAATATCCTGATGTAGATTTGAAGATACTCTTAAAAGATGCAACACTGCTGCGTTTAAGACCCGTTCTTATGACAGCGTTTACAACGCTTTTTGGAATTTTACCGTTATTGTATGCGACAGGTGTAGGAAGTGAAATACAGTATCCTTTGGCCGTAGTTATAACGGGAGGTATTATAAGTTCAACATTGTTGACACTCTTAATCCTTCCAGCAACATATCTGCTTTTTTATGAAAAGCAAAAATATTAGCAAAGTACTAACACTTCGCTAACTTTGTTGTGTGATAATACCAACATCAAAAACAAAGGAGTCACAAATGAAAATGACAAAAATTACACTATCATTAGCTTTGATAGGGGCGTTAACATTAGGTATGGCAGATGATACTGCCACAGCAGATACAACAGTGAGTGTGGATACACAGATAGAAGTTATTCAGGCTGCACCTGCACAAGAAAGAGTGCAGCTTATGAATGAGTTTAAGCAAAGACTTATGACAATGACTCAGGAACAAAGAGCAGAAGCTATTGCGGTTATGCAAGAAAAGATGTCTGCTAATGCAGGAATGGGACAACAAACAAGTGCTGATGCAAGAATGCAAGCAAAAGAGATGAAGCAAGAGTTTGGAAGTATGACCAAAGAGAGAGCTATGGAGCATTCACAAGAGATGCAAATGCAGACAAATGAGCAAATGAATCAAATGCAAAATATGAATCAGCACCAGGTAGCGAACCAATATATGAATATGCCGGCAAATGCACCTGCATCTAGTATGGGTGGCGGTGCTGCAGGCGGTTCAGGTTTTAACATGAATATGGGACGCTAATATTTACTAAAAAAATCTATAATTCACTTGTAAGAGATATCCTTACAGGTGAATATATTTAAGGAAAAAAAATGAAAAAAATTATGACTTTTATGCTTTTAGGTTCGCTCGCTACAGCGCTTTTTGCCTATTCTGATATGGATATGGATGGTGTAGACGATGCAATAGATAAATGTCCAAATACCCCTTTGACAGATCTTGTAGACATTAATGGATGTACTCAAAAAAAACTTATTTCACAGGAAGATAATAATCATTTTGATATAATTATTGGTGCAAATTATACGGGTTCCAATTATGTTACAACTCCTTCTACAGATACTTATTCAAGCTCACTCCAAGTTGACTATTATTATAAAAATTTCTCATTACAAGCCTCAACATCTTACTATACAACAAATAGTGACGGTTATAATGAAAGCGGAATGAATGATTCTTTTGTGGGTGGAGCATATAATTTTCATCTCACAAAAGTATTGACCTTACGCGTGGGTGCAGGAGCTCTTTTACCGACATATGATACATCACTTAACAATAATAAAACAGATTATGTAGGTTCACTTAATGCAAGTTATACTTTAGGTAAAGCAAATATTTTTGCAGGCTATGTGTATACGCAGATAAATGATGATGATGTTGTTTTAAGTCTACAAAATGGAACGCAAACACAGAATATAGTCTATAAAAATACGAATGCTTTTAGTGGTGGTCTTGGATACTATTTTACAAATAAACTTTATGTCAGTGGTGCATATAATCAAACAGAAAGTATTTATAAGGGTACTGAAGATGCAAAAACTGTTTCTGCTTATGTATATTACAGCATTGATGCAAACTGGTTTATGAATTTTTCATATGCATATGGAATCAGTGATACGGCAAGTGACAATGCGGCTTCTATAAAATTAGGCTACTATTTCTAGGATAGATATGATGCAAAAACATATACTTTTACTTGAAGATGATGAATTGCTTGCGCAAACTCTACAAGAACTTCTACAGAGTGCTAATTATAAAGTAGATATGGTGCATAACGGCAATGATGCTATTGATGCGTCATATGAAAACAAGTATGATTTATATGTTTTTGACATTAATGTACCGGATATGAATGGCTTAGAACTTTTAGAGAGTCTGCGCAAGGCAGATGATGCAACACCGGCTATTTTTATCAGTGCTTTAATAGATTTGAACTCTATATCAAAAGCTTTTGCAATCGGTGCGGATGATTATTTGAAAAAGCCTTTTTTCCCTGAAGAGTTGCTGATTCGTGTAAATGCTAAGTTATCTCAGCGTAACAAAGATATAATATATAAACATCTGAGATACTCGTTGCATAATAAAGAACTTTATAGAGATGGAAAGATAGTTCCTCTTGGAGAAGTCCAAGAGTGTTTATGCGATGTATTTATGCAAAATATCGGCAAGGTACTGGATAAAACTTTATTAATGGACTGCCTAGTCAATCCGTCTGATACGGCACTTCGCGTTGCGCTTAATAAATTGAAACATATTACCGGTGTAGATATAAAAAATATTCGTGGAATAGGATATATGCTTGAAAAAAGTTGAAAAAGAGTCACTGCTAAAGAGTTTTCTTCTCTTCTTCTTATCGCAAACACTCTTGGCAGGAGCACTTTTTTTTCTCAACTATCAAAAAGAACTGCAAAGTCTTGATGAAAATATTTTCTCCAAAATGAGACTTTGCAGTTTTTCTCTGCAGTGTAAAGAATTTCAGTTTGATTTTGTCCCTAAAAAACAGTATGAACTTTACAAACTTTATAAAGATGATGATGCTTTAAGCGCTTATTTTTCTATTCCAAATGCAACAAGAAACGCTTTGAAAATATACCTGCCAAAAAAGAAATATATGCAAGAAGTTAAAACTTTACAAAGAACTCTTTTGTTAAACTTTTTTATTGTTGTGATAATAATTGCAATATTGTCTGTATTATTTGCTTTATATGCACTTTTTCCGCTGAGAAAGGCTTTACATGTAACGGAAGAGTTTATCAAAGATATTTTGCATGATTTTAATACGCCGCTAGCAACGTTACGACTAAATGTTTCCATGCTTAAAAGTGAAACAGGAGAAAATACTAAAATTGACAGAATAGAAAATTCTGTGCAAAATATTTTAAATCTGCAATCAAATCTTCGTTCTTATCTGCATTCACATGTAGCGCAAAAAGAATTGTTTGATTTAAAATCACTTCTTGAAAAAAGAGTTTCTCTTATTGATAACAGTTATAAAGATATTGACTTTACAATGAATGTGCAAAATATACAACTCAATACAAATAAAGATGCTTTTAGCAGAATTATAGATAATCTGCTTTCAAATGCTGCCAAATATAACAAAAAAAACGGGAAGGTTTATATCTCTTCTCATAAAAATATTTTAGAGATAGAAGATACCGGTAAAGGTATACAAAACGCTCATCGTGTGTTTGAGAGATTTTATAAAGAACAAGACAGAGGCATAGGCATAGGACTTCATATTGTTAAAAAACTTTGTGATGAATTGCATATAGATATATCACTGCAAAGTGAACCGGGCAAAGGAACAGTTTTTCGACTTAATCTTCAAAATATCATATAAGATTTTAACGAAATTCACTGTATAATCTTTTTATGATTTCACAAGACTCCATAGAAGCTCTCAAGGCACGACTTGATATTGTTGATGTTGTAGGTAGCTATATAGAGCTGAAAAAAGCAGGGGGTAATTTTAAAGCACCGTGCCCATTTCATGATGAAAAATCTCCCTCTTTTGTAGTGAGCCCACAAAAACAGATATTTCACTGTTTTGGTTGCGGAGCTGGAGGCGATTCAGTGAAGTTTGTTATGGAATATGAAAAGCTGAACTATCCTGAAGCTTTGGAAAAACTTGCAGATTCTTATAATTTTACACTCACCTATACAGATAACAAACATAACAAACCACGCTCACAGGTTATGGATAAACTCAATGAATATTATCAAACGCTGCTAAGTAAAAATCAGACGGCACTTGGTTATATCAAAGAGCGCGGAATATATGAAGGCAGTATAGAAAAGTTCGGTATTGGCTACGCTCCTGAGTCAAATGCAACACTTAATTATATACGCTCGCAGCAGTTTTCTATAAAAGAAGCTATTGACATGGGTGTTGTGGGTTACAATCAAGAACGCAACCAGACCTATGCACGTTTTGTTGAGCGCATCACTTTTCCTATTTTTTCTGCAAACGGCAGTATCGTTGGTTTTGGCGGAAGAACTATAACCGGGCATCAGGCAAAATATGTTAACTCTCCAGAAACGGCTTTTTTCAATAAATCGCGCCTTTTGTATGCCTACCATCTGGCAAAACAGAGTCTGCATAAAAAGCAAGAGGTAATTATAACAGAGGGATATCTTGATGTTATAATGCTGCATCAGGCAGGGTTTGATAATGCCGTAGCAACGCTTGGAACAGCTTTGACGCATGAGCATCTGCCTCTGCTTCGAAAAGGCTCTCCCCGTATCGTGATGGCGTATGATGGAGACAAAGCCGGACGTGCTGCAGCGCTCAAAGCCTCAAAACTTTTAAGTGCTTCGGGTTTTAACGGAGGGGTTGTCGTTTTTGATGGGGGTTTAGACCCTGCCGACATGGTTAAAGAGGGGCGTGTTGAAGAGTTGAGTAATATGTTTCGAGAGGCAAAACCTTTCATAGAATTTGTGCTTGATGAAATTCTCTCGCTTTATAATTTGAGGAACCCAAAAGAAAAAGAGTCCTGCATGCAAGAAGGTATAGCGTACTTGAAAACACTTTCCCCTATACTTCAAGAGGAGTATAAAACTTATCTTGCCTCACGCTTGGGCGGGCTTGGTGTTTCTCCATCACTCTTGAAGCTCAATACCCAAACAAACACAAACAGACAAAATATACCACAACAAAGAAACAGTGCGCATAAAGATATGTGGGAACTCTCTTTAATTAAAACAATTTTAGAAAAACCTGAGTATATTGAACAGGTTTTGGATGTTATTGACCAGAGCCTGTTGCAGTTTCACTCTTATGAATTTTCATTAGTTTTGCAGGGTAAGCAAGATGCACCGGAAGTTATGGCTATAATGGTAGACGATACTATCACTTCGCTCAAAGATGAAGAAGCTTTAAACGCAGAGCTGATTACATTTTTGACAAAATATTATGAAAGAGAATTGAAAAAAGTCAACATTGCTTCAAATATCAGTTTTGAAGAAAAAGCCTTTTATATTCGAAAATTTCGAGGAAAAATTGCGAAACTCAAAAGAGGTGAACTAGTAGCACTCAATGACTAACAAGAAAAAAAGAAGTAACAAACTTTTTTTTTGTTATACTAAAGAAAATTTTGGTGTAAGGAATTGGATATGGCAGGAGTACATTTTTCATTTGATAATTTTAAGAATTTGGTAGATTTAAATATAGGTATATCTGACCGATTGGATGAAAATCGTGCTGAGAGTTTCACATTGTTGTATTGCGACTTCAGCGGGATTGAGCAGAGTGTAGTGGATGCTTCTTTACTCGAAATATTGCGTTCATCCGATTCTATAGCTAACAGTGAGGGAGATTACTTTTTTGTACTTCCATATACTGATAAATACGGAGCAGAAATTGTGAAAAAGATGTTTGATGAATTTTTTGCAAAATATTTAGATGCTTTTTTGCTAAGCTATCCTGTTGACGGGGAAACAAGCAAAGCACTATTGGAAAATATGGAAGACAGTGTCAGTACTTTTTTCAAAAAAGAACTGCACTGTCTAGATAGGTTTACAAGAGATTACTAAAATTTTTTCTTAGTAAATTTATAATATTTAGAAGTTTTATAAAAAGAGACAGCTTCTGATATTTTCTGCTCTTTATAGATTTTTTTATCGCACACCCATCTACATTTTATTTTTGGGTTATGCATTGCTGCAACATTTTGTTTTGATACTTTAGTCGCATATATAGTTTCTGCATGTGCCAATAAAGCTAAGAGAATAAAAAATATAATTTTCATACTTTCAATATCGACACATCTTTAAAATTCTTAACAATATCTCAAAAATCATGGAACAATAAGTGCTATATTCTTTA
>JAMORM010000005.1 GCA_027063585.1 Sulfurimonas sp.
ACGAAATACTTTATCTCCGTCACGCAATGCTTTTCTAAGCATATTAGCTACAAAAATAAGTATTTTGTCTCCGGCAATATGTCCATATTTGTCATTTATTTGTTTAAAATCATCAATATCTAAAAGAAGTACATGCAGTTCATGTTTTAATTCTTTTTTATCACATATGTTGTTAAGATAGGTATCAAGTGCCCGTCTGTTAAATATTTTAGTAAGAGCATCTAAATTTGAGCTGCTTTCAAGCTCTTTTACCTGTGTTGTAAGGTCTGAGATAACTTGGTTTGCACGTTTTACTTCTTGTGACATATGATTTTGAATTTCTTCAATCTTTGTTTTAATTGAAGACATATCAATAAACTCTTTTTCATTGGTTTGAATAACTTTTTCTTGAGCCTGTGTCAATTCTTTAAATTTATCATTAGTTTCTTTATATGATGAAAGTGTCTCTTTTGCAATCTCTTTATAAGTATTGCTAAAAGCTAATTTTGCATGTTCCACAGAGTCTATATCATCATCTTTAATGTTTTGAATGGTTTTTACGGCATCTTGCAAATAGGTAATAACCTGTTCTTTATTTGGTTCTTTTTGAGAATCAATATTGTCCAACAAATCTTCGTGCATTTGGGTTACTAATGATTTTAGGTCATCTTTTTTCATGAATCTCCAGATAAAAAATATATTTGCAATTATACTAATTTAAGCATAAAAAAAGCTTTTCTCATAGCTATTTTAGCTATATTTGGCTAAAATTGCAAAAATAATATTATATAAGGTCTAATTAATGAGTACTTGGAGCCCGTCAAGCTGGAGAGAAAAACCAATATTGCAACAACCGACATATCCTGATAAAACAAAACTAGAAGCGGTTTTAAAGGAATTGAAAAATTATCCACCGCTTGTATTTGCAGGCGAAGCACGTTCACTAAAAGAACAACTCGCAAATGTATCACAGGGGAAGGCTTTTTTACTTCAAGGTGGAGATTGTGCCGAGAGTTTTAGTGAATTTCATGCTGATAATATTCGTGATACTTTCAAGGCATTAATGCAGATGGCAGTTGTAATGACATATGCCGGTGGACTTCCTGTAGTAAAAGTAGGTCGTCTTGGTGGTCAGTTTGCAAAGCCGCGTTCCTCTAACACGGAAACATTGGGAGATATCACACTTGATTCCTATCGTGGTGACATCATTAACGGTATAGATTTTGATGAAAAGTCTCGTACACCGGACCCTGAGCGTATGATTAAAGCATATAATCAGGCAACAGCTACGCAAAATTTACTTCGTGCTTTTGCATCGGGTGGACTTGCTGATCTGCATCAGGTAAGTAAATGGAATCTTGATTTTGCGCATAAAAGTGAAGTAGGTGAAAAATACGAAGCATTGGCAGAAGATATAGAAAAATCTTTAAAATTTATGGAAGCCTGCGGCGTTACGTCTAAAACATACAGAACATTGCGTGAGACTGACTTTTTTACTTCGCATGAAGCGCTTCTTTTACCGTATGAAGAAGCATTTACAAGAAAAGATTCCATTACCGGTGACTGGTATAATACAGCAGCACATATGGTATGGATAGGTGATAGAACTCGTCAACTTGACGGTGCGCATGTTGAGTACATGAAAGGTATTAAAAACCCTATCGGTATAAAAGCCGGTCCTACTATGGACCCTGATGACTTGGTAAGATTAGCTAAAGCAGTAAATCCTGAAAATGAAGCAGGGCGTTTAAATATCATAGTAAGAATGGGTGCGAACAAAGTAGGCGAGCATATGCCTGCATTGATTCGCGCAGTTGAAAGAGAAGGTTTACATGTAGTTTGGTCATGTGACCCTATGCATGGCAATACCATCAAATCATCAAACAACTATAAAACGCGTCCGGTTGATGACATTTTAACTGAGATGAAACAGTTCTTTCAGGTGCACAAAGCCGAGGGTACATTTGCCGGCGGTGTTCACTTGGAGATGACGGGTAAAAATGTAACGGAGTGTATCGGCGGTTCATTTACTGTAACAGAAGAAGATTTAAGCTCTCGTTACCACACGCATTGTGATCCACGTCTCAATGCAGACCAGTCGTTGGAGTTGGCATTTTTAATAGCAGACTCCCTAAAAGACGCAAATAAATAGGTGTCTTTTTCGGAAGCGATGCTTTAGCTTCGCCTTTTAGGCTTTTAAGTAAATTAGCCTTGTTTTAGATAATTTATTATCTCACCTGAAAAATATTTTCTTTTTGTACGGCATGAAACTCCGCTCCGTAGCAGAGTCTTTGCTGTATACCTCCACGCGCTGTTAAATCGACAATTATTCCCAGATTTTTTGTTTGTATACTTGTTGCAATAGTCTCATATATTTCATAGGCAATATCTTCGGCATTGAATTTTTTGTCTCTGAGCGAAGTTAAATACTTTTTAAAATCACGCAGGTCAAATGTTTCACCGAGTGAAGTAAAATTAATGTAAACAGTACCTCTGTAAGGCTGACCGCTTTGTGCAAGAAATAGCAGTTCGCGAGACATATATTGTATAGTTGTGTTTTCTTTTACATGTAAAGATGTTAGTTGCATATTATCCTATTCTTTGCGGATTAAGGTTTCTGTTGAAAAATCTATGTTTTTCTAACTCTTTGTATTTAGCTTCATCTTTTGCATAGCTAAACGTCGGGTGTATGCTGATATTACCCCGAGGATAAAAGAGACCGATAACTTCAAGATATTTTGGCTGCATGAGTGCAACTAAATCTTTACCTATTTTATTGACGACATCTTCATGAAACTCACCGCTGTTTATAAAGCTAAAAAGATAGAGCTTGAGTGATTTGCTCTCAACCATTTTCACATCAGGAATGTAGTTAATAATGAGCGTGCCAAAATCGGGCTGATTTGTTTTAGGGCAAAGTGAAGTAAATTCGTCTGCATTGAGTGTAACCCAATAATCCATCTCGGGATGGACATTTTCAAAGGTTTCTAAAAGTTCGGGTGCATATTCATATTTATACTCTGTATGTCCTGCTCCAAGCTGGGCTACCTCTTGGGCTCGTTTTGCTTTATATGCTTTTTCATCCATTGTTTATCTCTTCTTCTTTTTCTTGAATCGTTAAAAGTTCTTCAACTTTTTCTTCATACAATTCCTCTATTTCAGCTAGTTCCTTGGCAAGTTTGCTTAGTCCTATCTCTTCATAGCATTTTGGATCTGACAAGCAGTTGTTCTTTTCATCTATTTTTGCTTCAAGTTCTTCTATCTCGGTTGGAAGTTTTTCTAAGGCTATTTTTTCTTTAAAAGTGAGTTTTAATGTTTTTGGCTTTTGTGTTACATGTAACTTGGGTTTTTCTTCTTTGGTTGCCTCTTTTTCCATATTGTGAAGCTCCTGGACTTCTTTTTCAATTTCTAAATACTCAGAATATTGTTGGTGTGACTCTTCTATAGTTTTATCAGGTTTGAAAATAAAGAGTTTTTTCGCAATTTTATCTACAAAGTATCTGTCATGTGAGACAATTATGACAGCACCGCTAAAGTTTGTCAACTGTTCTTCCAAAATATTGATAGTTGGAATATCCAAATCATTTGTCGGTTCATCCAAAATGAGGATGTCGACATCTTGTGTAAAAAGCAGGGCAAGGGCAACACGATTTTTTTCACCGCCGCTGAGAACGCCTATCTTTTTATCTAAAAATTCACGAGGAAAAAGAAAGTTTTTAAGGTATCCATATACATGTAAGTCACTGCCACGAACATTTACTCTGTCTCCACCATGCGGACAAAAAGTCTCTATAAGATTTTTGTCATCATCAAGCATCTCCCTGTGCTGATCAAAATAACCAACCTTAAATTCTCCGCGTTTTATCTTTCCGCTTGTTGGTTCTATGCGTCCGAGCAGAGCTTTTAAGAGTGTTGATTTGCCACTGCCGTTTGGTCCGACGATAGCGATAACGTCTTTTTGCAGTATACGCGTTGAAAAATTATGCAGCAGTTCTTTGTCCCCGAGTTTGAGTTCCAAATCTTCCACTTCAAAGAGCATTTTTTGTTTATTTACGCTTTTGTCACGATTAAAGTGTTTTGCCTCGCGTTGCAGTTCAACAGACATTTTACGAATTTTTGCAGGGTTTGTTTTTGCATCTTCTCGTAGTTGCATCAAACGCTCTTTGCGTCCTTCATTGCGTTTAAGTCTTGCACGCACACCTCTGGCAAACCATTCATTTTCTCTTTTTAAAATGCCAAGGAGGTTGTCATGCTGTTTTTGCAAGGTTCTGAGATACTCCTCTTTTTGTGTGAGGTAATCATTGTATCCGCCTTTGTACTCACGAAGTGCGCAGTCTTCTACTTCTACTGATTTTGTAGCAATACGGTCGATGAAATAACGGTCGTGGGAGATAAAAACAAGTGTGAACTTCTCTTTAAGGATCAGCTCTTCTAAAAATTCAACCATATAAACATCCAAATGATTGGTAGGTTCATCAAGCAGAAGTACGTCAGGTTTTTGCAGTAAAAGTGAAGCAAGTGCCACACGACGCTGTTCACCCCCGCTTAAAAGCATAACAGGTTTGTCTTCATAGGCTTTGAGTTGAAAATGTTGAATAATACGCTCTATTTTGTCATCTAAATTCCATGCATTGTGGTGTTCAATGTATCGTGAGAGTTTTTCATGCTCATCTAAAAGCACTTTATTATCAAAATCTTCAGCGAGAAGTAAAGAGAGTTTATTATATTTTTCTTTTGCTGCAGTAAGCTCTTTGAGTCCGGCTTCTACGGCTTGGCGGACACTGTGTCCTTCTTCAAATTCAGGACGCTGATCGAGCATTTTTACTTCTAAGTCATTTTTTATGATACGTCTTCCGCCGTCAGGGGTAAGTGTGCCGTTGACAATTTTCATTAAAGTAGATTTTCCACTGCCATTTTTTCCGATAATAACAATACGCTCACCCTCATCGACATGAAAGTCAACTTCTGTGAGAATTTTTTGTGCTGAATAGTGTTTGCTAATTTTTTGTAGGTCTATTAATGCCATAAATATTTACTTTTTTTAGTTTTTCTAATCATAACATTTAAGCGGTTAAAAGGTGCTTTTTTATAAAAAGATGGATTCCAAAAGCAAGACTCCCTACAATAAAACCGATGAAGAGTTCTCCGAGTAAACTTGGCAAAAAATGTAGGTATTCATGGAGTTGCGGAAGGTTATGCATAAAGATTCCTCCTGCTACCAAGAGCATTGCCAAGGTTCCTATGACAGTGAGAGCGCGGATTACTTTTGGTAGAGAGACTACGAGGCTTCTGCCTATTTTGTGCAAGAGTGATTTTTCATTTTTGGCACGCCCTATAAGTGAAAAACCAAAGTCATCCATACGCACAAGCAGAGCAACAAGACCATACACACCGATAGTTGCCAAGATGGCAACGACTGTTACGGCGATGATCTGAATAAACAGAGGTTGCGAAAGAACCGTTCCCAGTGCAATGATGATAATCTCTATGGAGAGTATGAAGTCTGTGGTTATGGCAGAGTTGATTTTCTCTTTTTCTATTTTGAGTATTTCTTCTTCTGAGAGTTCTTGTAGTTCGCTGACATGCTTTTTATGATGAGGATAAAAGTATTCATAAATTTTTTCTACACCTTCATAAGAGAGGTAAACTCCTCCAAGCATAAGTATGGGAACAATGAGCCATGAAGCATAGGCAGAGAGCAAAAAAGCGATGGGCAAAATGATGAGTTTGTTTCTAAACGAGCCTTTTGTGATGGCCCAAAGCAGAGGAAGTTCACGAGATGCTGCAAAGCCTGAAGCCTTTTGGGCATTTACAGCTAAATCATCGCCTAAAATTGCAGTAGTTTTCTTCGCAGCTATCTTGCTTACTACGGCAGCATCATCCAAAAGTGTTGCTATGTCATCAAAAAGAGCAAAAAATCCACCTGTCATTGTATAAAATCCTGTTGTAATATTTTATTTATAGTAGCATAAAATGAGAAATAATCTTTTTGTAGCTATAATGCTTCCATAATTTAAAGGAGCGGCTTTATGATTAAAATATTATTGTTCTTTGCACTGCTGACATCATCACTGCAGAGTATAGAAATGGGTAAGAGCGGAGGGTGCACACTTACACAGAGTAATAGAGTCAAGATCGGGTATAACAACACGGCAGTAAAAGAGTTTACATACACACCAAAAGCTTTAAGCGGTGGAAATTTCAGGCAGTTGTTTGTCGGGGCAACATTACATGTAACTCTGCCAAATACGCATGAAAAGCTTTTTGTACATGTACTTGACTACAAACCAAACAAACGCATAAAAGGAAAGCCAAAAACCGGTAAATTTATTACACAATTCACATATAAGGGCAAGAAAAAAATTATTATTATGAATTATATATTTAATAGGGGAGTGATGAAAGTATATGCTCAACTAGACAAAGCAACCTTAAAAGAGATGAGCAAAGAAAACAAGATGAAAATATGGTTTGAAACAGACATCAAATACTCTTTGTGTCATGTGAAATAGGTATTTTACCTAATTTGTATTCCTATTTTTGATATCATAGTAGATTAAAATGAAATGAGAATGAATTCATCTTTCATTTATAATTAATGTTAATATGCTATTATAGAAAATAAGGAATGTATTATGTCAGATATTTTAGAATATATAAAAAGTAATAAAGCCGAATTATTTGAAACTATATTGAATGAGATATCTGAATATAAATACAGAAATGCACGTTATGATGTAGAATTTTCTATAGTAGCTGTTTATTGTGAAAATACATTTGCTGTGGATGTTGAATTACTAAAAAAGAAGTTGAGACAAACTGACAGATTAATATATTTAAATGATCATTTATGTTGTATCATACTTGATGGAATATCTGCAGAGTTGTGTGCAAAAGCTGCTGAAAATGTAAATTATCACCTTTTACAGATAAATGCCAATAATAAATACTACCTCAGTGCTGCCGATTCACAAAATTATAATCCAAAATATATAAATATGATTCAAAGTTTATTAGACAGATTAGAATATGCTATTGAAAATAATTTACAAAATATTGTCATATATCAAGATTATGTTATTTAAATTATAATACTATACAAACTCATTTAAAGGATTTTATTTGGGTTTATTTATACATATTCATCTTATTGCTGCTATTGCCTGGATAGGCGGTTCTATATTTATGTTTGTTTTAGGTGTTACACTGCTTGATAAAGAGAAACAAAAGCAGGTTTATCCTCATATCGGGCCTATTTTTGGCTATTTTGAATTAGTTTCTATTGTTATATTATTATTGACAGGTACTGTGATGATTGTTGATAATGGACTCTACCATATGCTTTTAACGCATGATGACAATATTATAGTACAAGCACTCAGAAAGAAATTATTTATTGTAGCTATTATTGTTGTTGCAACTATTATTCATTTTTTTATAGCATTTCGTACAAATGGTAAAGAGAGAACAAAAATACAAAACATTATATCGCGCGGATCTTCTTTACTTATATTCTTTTTAAATCTTTTTGTTCTGCATTATGCGATTATGATTCGTGCAATGCTTTAATTTTACTCGTCATTTTTTGGACATATCTCTTTTGCTGTAAACCATTTTGCTATACCTTCATCATTATAATGATATTCTCTTTGAGACGGAGGTATAACGCTGTTTCTCATTTTAGCTCTTACAATACCAACAACTACAAACATTATAAGTAAAGTTGCTCCTGCTATAAAATAATCATACAAATACCACGCTGTTAAAGCAGTTATAAGAGGAGTAAACTGTAATAAAAATTTTATTAACATTGCAATGAGTTGACACTTTTTTGTATGCAAAACAGGCGTAGGTTCTATTAAATCTATATAATTATTTTTCATTCAAACATTATATCAAAAATAAAAAAAGAACAAACTTGAGTTAAATTGACTAAAGAATATTGATAAAACTTGCAACTATTAACTTTTTTTGGTAAAATACTGTCAAATTTCAAAAAAAGGATTACTATTATGGCTAAACATCAATTTCAAACAGAAGCAAATCAAATTTTACAACTAATGATTCATTCACTCTATTCAAACAAGGAGATTTTTCTTCGTGAATTGATTTCAAATGCATCGGATGCACTTGATAAACTCAATATGTTGGTTTTAACAAATGAAGAGTATAAGGGCGTAAAATTTGATCCTAGAATCGACATAAAAAGAGATAAAGAGAATAAATTACTGACTATATCTGATACCGGAATAGGTATGAACGAAGTAGATTTAATGAACAATCTTGGAACAATTGCAAAATCAGGGACAAAAGCATTTTTAGAAAATATGACAGGCGACCAAAAAGTTGATTCTCATCTAATCGGTCAATTTGGAGTAGGTTTTTATGCTGCATTTATGGTGGCTGATACAGTTGAGGTTATCACGAAAAAAGCAGGTGAAGAGCAGGCATATAAATGGATAAGTACGGGCAACGGCGAATTTGAAATACAAGAGACTACAAAAGAGGGTCATGGAACAGAAATTATTCTGCATTTAAATGAAGGAGAAGAGGAATTTTTAGAAGAGTATCGTATCGAAGCAATTGTGAAAAAATACTCTAATCACATTCCCTTCCCTATTTTTATGGACAAAGAAAAGCATATTCCAGCAGTTACTGACGATGATGGTAAAGAGACAGAGCCTGCACGTACTGAAATAGAAAACGTACAAATCAACTCTGCAAATGCTCTTTGGACAATTTCTAAAAATGAACTGACTGATGATGATTATAAATCATTTTATGAAACATTGGCACATTCAAATGAAGAGCCTCTAAAATGGATGCATCATAAAGCAGAGGGTGCTATTGAATATACAACACTCTTTTATATTCCAAGTAAAGCACCGATGGATATCTTCAGAGTAGATTATCAACCTGGTGTAAAACTTTATATAAATCGTGTGTTTATTACAGATGATGACAAAGATTTAATGCCTACATACTTACGTTTTTTACGTGGTGTAATTGATTCTAAAGATTTACCGTTAAATGTTTCTCGTGAAATCTTACAATCAAATCCTGTAATGGCAAAAATTAAAAATGCTTCGGTTAAAAAGGTGCTTTCTGAACTTGCAAAAATGATGAAAAAAGAACCTGAAAAATATGATACATTCTATACAGAATTTGGGAATGTTCTAAAAGAAGGGCTCTATAATGATTTTGCAAATAGAGAGAAAATTTTAGAATTGTTAAAATTCCATACTTTAAATTCTGATGAAATGACAACTATAGAAGAGTTTGTCAAAAATATTAATGAAGACAAGGTAAATGGCGAAGCCAGAGAGGGTGATCTGGATCAGAAGAAAGAAATTTACTATCTAGCAAGTAAAGGTTCTATAGATATGCTTAAACATTCTCCTGTTCTAGAGAAATTTAAAGCACGCGGTATAGATGTATTGCTTTTAAACGAAGAAGTAGATACTATCATCTTCCCAATGGTTACAGAGTACAAAGAGTACAAGCTTATACCGGCAACAGATGCAAAATTTGAGGAGAGCGAAGAAGATAAAAAAGCAAAAGAAGAGTTAACAAAAGAGTATGAAGGACTTGCAAAAGAGTTTAAAGAAACTCTAGGTGAATCGGTCAAAGAAGTTGAAGTGACAACTGAACTTACTGAATCTCCTGTGGCACTTAAAATAGACAAAGAAGATCCTTCTTATATGATGGCACAGATGATGAAACAAATGGGACAGGGTGGTGATGTGCCGGAGCCAGCACCAATTTTACAAATCAACCCTAAACATGAATTGATTGAAAAGTTAAAAAATTCAAGTGATCAAAACCTAATTGAAGATGCCGCACATGTATTATTTGACCAGGCAAAGCTTTTTGACGGCAGAGAACTTGATGATACAGCAGACTTTGCAATGAGACTCAATAGAATCATTACAAAAGCGGTATAACTTTTTTGAATGAGTGTAATTGTAGCACTCATTCAAACTCTCTCCTATTATTTCTCATTTTCTAGTTACTTAACACAAAAATATGATATCTTATGTTTATGTTGAAAAAATTGAAATTCTTTATGAAATCATCAAATGATCAATCTGTTACGCAAATGTTACATGATGCAAAAAAAATATGTGCTGTATTGGCAACAGGTATATTGAGTAATTTAAAAATACAGAATTACAAGTATGATATCTCAATTGCTGTACGTGAATTAGGATTAGATAAAGAACTAGTAACTCAACTAGTTGATGATTATGTAGCACAAGTTATTAAAGCGGTTGTTCAATTTGAAGATTACTTGAGTACACTTCAAAATTCACAAGACAATCATAATGATTTAGATTATACTGCATTTCGGGAATTGGCACATAAAAATCTAGGTGTTGCAAGAAATCTACGTATAAAAGATGCAGAAATATTACTGTATGAATTGATGAAAAAAGATGATTTGGATTATCTGCTTGCCTGCTTAGAGGCTTTAAAGGTTTGTGCTATTAAGTTAAGCCCAAAATGCGCTTATGATACTCTTAAACTCATTGAAGTGAAAAGTGCTTTGTAAAACGCTTATCTATTTTTTAAAGATTGGGAAACTTGTTCAAGTTTTCCTTTTGCTTTCATGGATACTTTTGCTTCTTTTTTATGTATAGGAAGAGAAAATGCCAAAAGTATAAAAATAAATGAGAAGACAATTGCACTTAAAATACTAAGAACCAGTTTGAGTTTAAAATCTTTCACATTTTTCCTTTAAGAATTTTCTTTTTGCTCATTTGTCATATAAATCCAAAATTCTTTATGGCTGTAACCCTTGTTAAGAAAAAAGAGTTGTAAAATTGCTACTCTGTAGAGCGTTACAAGCATTTTGGCATAAGGAATAAGAAGACTTAATCGTATTAAAAGAGGTTGTTCTTTGTCTCCTTTGGATTCTATCATCTCTTTCATTCCAATATTGTTACTCAAATACATTCCAAACATAATGGAAAATGCAAAATTTAAAATGAGTCCAAAAATTATATATGCTATAAAATTTTGTTCGTACATACCTGCTATCATCTGAAAAAACTTCCTATTTTTTAATTATATATGAGTATTTTATCCAAAAAGTATTAGTGTTTGGTTTAAGTAATAAAATTAAATTACTAAAAAGTAACAATACTTTATTAATTTAAAAATAAACAATCTTTTAAAAACTTTATTTAAACATCTTTATACTATACTAAGCCCACAAATTATGAATAAAGGGTGATTTTATGGAAACTAACCTCGTAATGGAGGGAGTTAAGTTTATGTTTTTAGGAATGGGAACTGTGTTCACGTTCTTAGTTATAATGATAGGCGCAGTGAACCTGATGTCATTCATTATACATAAGTTTTTCCCTGAACCACATGCAGCGGATGATACTGTATCTGGCAGTACACAAAAAGACAATAAAAAAATAGTTGCGGCAATAACTGCTGCAATAGCACATCATAGACAAGGTTAAGGATAATAATGGCTAAGAAATTTATAGATGTAATGGATACAACTTTCAGAGATGGATTCCAATCAGTATTTGGTGGACGCGTATTGATGGAAGACTTTTTTCCGGCAGTTGAAGCCGCAAAAATGGCAGGTATTAACCACTTTGAATTTGGTGGTGGAGCAAGATTTCAATCTTTGTACTTTTATTTAAGAGAAGATGCATTTGAAATGATGGATAGATTCCGTAAAATTGTAGGACCTGAAGCAAACTTGCAGACACTCGCGCGTGGCGTAAATACTGTGATGCTTGATACAGGTTCAAAAGAACTTATAGATTTACATGCAAAAATGTTTAAAAAACACGGAACAACTACGATTCGTAATTTTGATGCATTAAATGATGTGGAAAATTTAAAATATTCTGCTGACAGAATTAAACATCATGGTTTAAAGCATGAAGCTGTTGTTACAATGATGGATTTACCACCGGGATGTCATGGTGCTCATAATGTTGAGTTTTACGAAAAAACACTTCGTGATATTTTAGATAGTGGTCTTCCGTATGACAGCATTTGTTTTAAAGATGCAAGTGGTACGTCTAATCCTCAAAAAGTTTTCGAAACAATTCAAATGGCTAGAAAGCTTTTAGGCGATGATACTCATATTCGTTTACATACACATGAAACTGCAGGTGTTTCTGTTGCTGCTTATATGGCTGCACTTGAAGCAGGTGTTGATGGTATTGATATGGCTGCTGCTCCTGTAAGTGGTGGTACATCGCAACCTGATATTTTAACAATGTTACATGCAACAAAGGGAATGAATTATGACCTTGGTGGACTTGAACTTGGTAAAATTCTTACATATGAGAAAGAGTTGCAATCATGTTTGAGTGATTATTTTATGCCTCCTGAAGCAACAATGGTTTCTCCAATTATTCCATTTTCTCCAATGCCGGGCGGTGCATTGACTGCGAATACACAGATGATGCGCGATAACGGTATAATGGATAAATTTCCAGATGTAATAGCTGCAATGCAAGAAGTAGTAGAAAAAGGTGGTTACGGTACTTCTGTGACACCTGTTTCCCAGTTTTATTTCCAACAGGCACTTAATAATGTAATGCAGGGACCATGGAAAGTAATTGCTCCGGGTTATGGAAAAATGGTACTTGGATATTTTGGAAAAACGCCGGTTGAACCGGATCCTGAGATAGTAAAAATTGCTTCTGAGCAGTTAAAACTTGAGCCAACAACCCAAAAAGCACTTGATTTGGCTGATGCAGATCCTGCAAAATCTTTAGAAAGTTGGATTAACAGACTTAAAGATGAAAATATAGAAATAACAGAAGAAAATATTTTTATAGCTGCAGCATGTCAGGAAAAAGGAATTACATACCTTAAGGGTGAAGGCGAATTAAATGTTCGTAAAATATCAGAAATGAAAAAAGATTGTGAAGAAGGAAGTTCAATGGGTAGCGGAAATTATACAGTAGTTGTAGATGGTCAGAAATTTAGTGTTCAAGTAGCAGAGGGTAATGCAGATATTCAAGTGACGGCAGTAAACGGTGAGAGTGCTGCTTCAGAAACTTCGGCAGCTCCGGCAGCATCAGGAAATGATACAGAAATTAAAGCATTGCTTCCGGGTAATGTTTGGAAAATTGTTGCCAATCCGGGTCAAAGTGTAAATGAAGGTGACGTTATTATGATTCTTGAATCTATGAAAATGGAAATTGATGTAGTAGCACCTCGCGGCGGTGTAGTGAAGTCTATCAACGTAGCTACAAATGATAAAGTTGTAGAAGGTCAAGTCGTAGCAGTCTTAGGATAAATAAATGAAAAATATTGTAATTAAATTACTTGCATCCATGATGCTTTTCGCATTTGCCTTTTCGGC
>JAMORM010000006.1 GCA_027063585.1 Sulfurimonas sp.
CTTGCAGATACCTTTGATGCGATGACAACCAACAGAATATACAAAGGGCGAAAAGATACAAAAGCTGCCTTTGATGAAATATTGAGTCTGCGGGGTACTCAGTTTGATGAAAAAGTTGTGGATGCCACACTCAAGGCACTGAAAAATGTAAAAATTAATCAAAATATTAATCAGTTGCCGCATACCGATATAGAAAAAGAGCGCTTTGCCTACTTTTATAAAGATAGATTGACGGATTTATATAATCAAACTTATTTGGATGTCGTACTGGTACACAACAGTTATGATTTAAAATATAATGCTTTGCATATATTTAAGCTAAAAAACTTTTCAAAATATAATGAAACAAACGGATGGAAAAACGGTGATTTGATTTTAACAAATATTGCAAATATTTTACGTATTTGTTTTGACTCTCAAGCAGTCTTTAGAATTTTTGGAGATGATTTTGTACTGCTTGATAATGGAGAGTGTGATACGGATGCCATCAAAACAAGTATTGAACAGGCAATTAAAGAGACGGGCATAAAAGTTGATGTTATGACCATCATGTTAAGAGATAATGCTGTTGCTTCCGTAGATGATCTGGAACAATTATAGCTGACGTTTGTTAAAGCCGGATGTGCCTTGTTTTGCCTCTATGGTAATGTTTTTTGCAAAAGCTTTAAGATAAGCCGGTATAGCCCGTCCTTTTAGTTTCATCATGTCATGTATCATTTTGTCGGCTATTGCCTCTTTATTTATTTTTTTTACTTCGCTTAAATAATCAAAGAGGAGTTCTCCCTGACGTTGCAGCGAGATTTTCCAGGTAGAATCGGTTTGTGTGTAAATCCACACTCCAAAAGCATAAAAATTTTCATATACACTTTCATCTTGCCACAGCAGTTGTAGACTTGTTTTAAAGTTTCCGCTATTGTAATACAAATCCCAAAATCGTGCGAAGCGTTTCATAATCTGAATATCAAAGAAACTGAGTTGATTGTTTTTTAAGATGTCATAAGGCGGTATATCACTGTAAACCATGCCCTCTTCTATGTCGTGCCTATTAATATGCGTCCCGGAGAGCTTTTTGAGTATGCCTATTTGGATTTCACAACTGCTTATGCGCATCAACTCGTCAAGATTGCGACCAAAACTCTCCAAACTCTCACCCGGTAGTCCTACAATCAAATCAAGATGAATATGTGCTGTTGTCTCATTTTCTAAGAAGCTGATATTGTCTTTGATTTTATCGAGTTTGAGCTGTCTTGATATGTTTTTTGCAATCTCTGGATTAAGTGTTTGTATGCCTATTTCAAGTTGCAGTGCGCCGTGAGGGAAGCGTTTGATCTTTTCTCGCAAAGAGGCAGGAAAATGGTCGGGTATCACTTCAAAATGGGCAAAATAGGGCGGCTCTTTTGCTAAAAAGAAATCTAAAATTCTGTTAGCCGCTTTCATGTTGAGGTTAAAAGTTCTGTCGACAAATTTAAAGTTTCTCGCTCCTCGCTCCCAAAGCTTGTCAAACTCTGCCAAAACTTCATCAAGGTCGAAAGCTCTTACTTTTTCATCCATAGAAGAGAGACAAAACTCACACTCAAAAGGGCATCCCCGTGAGATTTCCACATAAATATAGCGGTTTTTTATATCATCATCCGTGTAGTACATGTAAGGGAGTTGTATCTCTTTTAGGTTTGGCGCATTCATTTTGATGATTTTGTCCATAGGCTGTTCGTTGATGATATTTTTACACAGTGTATAAAAGGCTACATCGCCTTCGCCTTGTATAATGTAGTCGGCATCATCAAAATTGACACGAAACGGCAGGTAGGTAACCTCAGGACCACCAAGAACAATGAGAGTCTGAGGCGATACTTTTTTGATAATGTGAATAAGTTCGCGTACCTCAGAAGCATTCCATATATAGACACCTATACCTATAATGTCAGGATTGTTGATGAGAAGCTTTTGTGCAATAGTTTGAATGGCATCATTAATACTGAATTCTTGTATAGAAGTGTTAGGCTGTAATTCTTGCATATTTGCATATAAATATCGCAGACCGATAGCTGAATGGGTAAATCGTGAATTTAAAGTGGTTAGTATAATTTTCATAAAAGAAGTGTAACATAAAATTTGTGCAGCTTTTTGGGAACCCAGATTTTAATCTGGGCTAAATTGCTTGAAAGCCTAAAAGGCAAGGTTAAAACCTTGCTTCCGAAGAGTTGCGTAGCTTTGTCGGAACCCAGGTTTCAACCTGGGCTGTGCGTCTTGAAAGCCTGAGAGGCAAGGTTAAAACCTTGCTTCCGAAGAGTTGCGTAGCTTTGTCGGAACCCAGGTTTCAACCTGGGCTGTGCGTCTTGAAAGCCTGAGAGGCAAGGTTAAAACCTTGCTTCCGAAGAGTTGAGTAGCTTTGTCGGAACCCAGGTTTCAACCTGGGCTGTACGTCTTGAAAGCCTGAGAGGCAAGGTTAAAACCTTGCTTCCGAAGAGTTGGGTAGCTTTGTCGGAACCCAGGTTTCAACCTGGGCTGTACGTCTTGAAAGCCTGAGAGGCAAGGTTAAAACCTTGCTTCCGAAGAGTTGGGTAGCTTTGTCGGAACCCAGGTTTCAACCTGGGCTGTGCGTCTTGAAAGCCTGAAAGGCAAGGTTAAAACCTTGCTTCCGAAGAGTTGGGTAGCTTTGTCGGAACCCAGGTTTCAACCTGGGCTGTACGTCTTGAAAGCCTGAGAGGCAAGGTTAAAGAAAAAAATTTAGATTTTAGAAAGGGAGGAAAAACAGCCGAGAATAAAAAGGGGGAAACTCGACTGTTTTAAAAATTTATAGGAGTATATATCTCGTTTATGAAAGGGGAAAACATAATTGAGATTTAAAATTATATTAATTATAAGTAAATGTTAGGTAAATAACGTATAATTATGCATTTTCTTCATACTCCTCAAGCATTATGTCCAAATCTTTAAAAAGTTCCTCTGAAGCATTTTCCATCACTCTGAAATTTTCAGTAATTATTTTTGGATGACCATCTTTTAGCACGCTGTGCTCTTTCACGTATACCATGTTTTTCGCTACACTTTCATGCACAGTGGCATGCGGTGTGTCCATTTTTTTAAAGACAGAAGTTTTGCCAAATCTCTCTTGCCCTATACCTAAATACCATTGACCCATTCTACAGTGTTTATGGTCAGGAAACTCTTTGCTTGCATCTTCATTAAGAACTGCTGAGTATGCACTTGATTTAAACAAAATATGGTCGACTTTTACAAGTGTCGTAAAGAGGCGGTTTTGAATACTGACAGCTGAGGAATGTGCTGAGTTGGCTTGTTCGTTAAGCTGAGAAAAAGTATTTTCAAATTCATGAATAACTTCATTTGATTCTTGGGCAATAGTGCTGATTTCATCAGAGTTTGTTCGCATATCGTTTGCTTCTTGCTGGAGTGTTGATATGTTGATCTCTATCTCCGTGGTTGCTTTTTGCGTACGTTCTGCAAGTTTTCTGACTTCATCGGCAACGACGGCAAAACCGCGTCCATGCTCACCGGCACGCGCCGCTTCTATAGCTGCATTGAGGGCAAGCAAATTTGTCTGGTCTGCAATATCTTTGATAAGTCCGACAACTTCCGAAATTTCGCGAGAGCGTCCTTCAAGGCTTATGATTCCTTCGTGAGAAGAGGAAATAAGCTCAACTAAAGAGTTCAGTCTTTGCCCTATTTCAAGTACATTATCAAGACTTCCCGTAGCCTGTGCTGCCGTTTGTTCGGAAACATCAACAATCTCTGCCGCTTTGTCTGATGAAACTGTCAAATCTCTTTGAATAATTGCAAGTCCCTCTCCAATGCCTCCGCCGAGATTTGCAAATTCATGTGAAAGTTCTCCCAATAATTTTGTTCTGTATCCGTTGGCGATAGAGGTAATAGCCAGGTTCACTTTTTCTGCAGTAGTATGAAACACTCCCTGCAACCCTTGTGGATAGGTATGTCTGTATGTCTTGCCTGCTGAAGCATATTCTATGGTTGTTGTAGTATCACGCATAAAGGCTTCTACCTGATCGAGCATATCATTGAGTGCCCAGGCAATTTTGGTATCAAGTGTATCATCCTTTGGAATGTGTGTGATGCGTCCTTCAAGTTTTCCTTGTGAAGCTTCTGTTAAAATTTTTTGGACATTATCTAAAATATGTGAACTTTTAGAAACTGCGCCGCTTGGAATAAAAAGTGAGACAATGGCTATAAGAAGAACAAGTGCCGCTAAAATATAGCTTGCACTTATAAGGGCATAGATGCCGACGCCGATGAGACTTGCAAAGAGTACAAGTGTTTGATTATTTTTGAAGAGAGATGATAAATTCATCGTAGCTAACTCCTTCTTGGTATAGTAAATCTGTTAAAAGTTTCATGCTCGCATCTACACCGCCGCTTTTTTCTGCTTGGAGCATTTTTGCATATATAGGTTTAAGGGTCTCTATCGCTTGTGGGTTTGGTTTTCTTCGCACGGAATAGTAGCCGATTATATTGTCACGTTCATCCAAAGAGGGTGTGACATTGGCATACACCCAGTACGAATTGTTGTTCCTCGTTTTATTTATAACAAAAGCAAAAATTTCTTCTTTTGCCTGTACTCTGTCCCACAGTAGTTTAAAAACTGCTTTTGGCATATCTGGATGGCGTACAATATTATGAGGCTTCCCAAGCAGTTCCTCTTCGTCGTATTCTGCTAAATCCATAAAAATTTTATTGACATATGTCAAGCGACCTTTTTTGTCTGTTTTGGAGACAATAAAGTCATTTTCTCCTAGTTCTCTTATCATGGTTTTCCTCTTTTTTGTTTTCGGAATCTAGGTTAAAACCTTGCTTCCGAAAAAACATATTAATTTTGATGCCTAATCAAGTTTTGAATTGCCATATATTGTAGCATATCTTTATTTCATTATTGCTATAATTTGTGACAAGGAAGTCTATGTTTGCATTATTGTCTGTTTTTTATTATTTTTATTTTTCGATTGTCGGCATTTATATTATATTTTTACCCAAAGTTCTCAGCGGTGTGGGCTATGATGCGAGTGAAATAGGTTTTATCTTCGCGGCATCGCCTTTGGTGCGTTTCATTCTGCCTTTTTTGTTTATGCGTGGACTGACACTCAATGCTTCAATTTTTAAGACCTCTTTGTTTATTGTCGTTGCAAGTGCGCTCTCTTTTTACTTCTCTTTGGAACATTTTTATGCATTATTGCTTTCAAATGTCTTCCTTGGACTGGGCATGAGTCTGATGCTGCCTTTTGTGGAAGTAATTTCTTTACACAGTATCGGTAAAGAACGCTATGGCAAAGTACGGCTTTTCGGCTCTTTGGGTTTTATAGCAGTCGCACTTGTATTGGTGAAGTTTTTAAATTCTGCCTATGTGGCACTTGATTTTTTGCTTGTTTTGACTCTTTTGACTGCTTTTGTTGCTTATAAGGTATTGGACCGAGCGCCCGATACAACCTATGTTAAAGAAGAAGATGTCAAAAATGATATAAATATATTTAAAGACTGGAGACTTTGGGGCGGACTTGTTTTGGTACAGATGAGTTTCGGTTCCTTTTACAACTTTTTTACGATTTATGAAACAGATCATGGTATCAGTTTGGATATGACGGTATATTTATGGAGTTTCGGTGTGCTGATTGAGGTGGTGATGTTTTTCTTTCAAGGCGGACTATTGCGGGGTAATTTGCTGAACTTATTGCGTTTTACGGCACTCTCAACAGTAGTGCGATGGTTTTTAGTATTTTTGTTTCCACAAAATCTGACAATTCTCTTTTTCTCACAAGCACTGCATGCGCTGAGTTTTGCGCTCTTTCACACGGCGGCTATCAGCTACCTCTTTCATTTATATAAGCATAAAAGTCTCTCGCAACAGTTCTTTTCGGGGTTGACGTATGGTTTTGGAGGTCTTGGCGGGGCTTTGATAGCAGGCTATGTGTATGAGTATTATCCGAAATATCTCTTTTTAACATCAAGTTTTATGGCATTTGGAGCGTTTTTGCTTTTTCTGTCTGTGAAGCAAAAAAGAGTGTAGTGTTGTTATGCCATTTTAAGGCAAGGTTAAAACCTTGCTTCCGAAGGAGTTGCATAGGTTTTTCGGAACCCAGGTTTCAACCTCAATGCCATTAAGTTAAGCGGTTTTTTCGGAACCCGTACTTCAGTGCGGGCTTTGTGTCTTTAAAGACTAAGGCCTAGGTTACAGAAAAAAATTTAGTTTTTTTCTAAGTTACGCTTTAGCGTTTAAAACCTAGGTTCCGAGAAAACATCAAGCTTTTTTCTTAACTTAATGGCATTGGGGTTGAAACCTGGGCTGATTTGCTTGAAAGCTTAAGAGGCAAGATTAAAATCTTGTTCTTTAAGTCTTTGTATCGTTTCTATAAGTCGTGAGAGCTGATAATAATTGTTTTGGTATTTTGAGTCTATTTCAAACAGAAAAGGTCGGTATTTGAGGTAGTTTGCCCAAACTTTTTTACTCTGTTTTTCTCTGCCGCGTTTTATAAGTTCAAAACTTACAGCGGCATTGATAAAACCTTTGAGTAGTTTTATCTCTTTGTTCTCTTCAAAACGACGGGGAAACCAAGCGGCTTCAAGTGCCTCGTGGGCATCATAAAAACGTTCTTCTTTGAGACAAAGCATAAAATCTTGGAGATGTTTACGCATCCTCTTCCTCTAAAAGCATCATATTTTTTCGCCAATACCCGCGTCCGCCTTTGAGTGAAATGCAGTGGTGCTGCGGAAATTTTTCTTTATATTCTTTGAGTCGCTCAAGTGTTGCTTTGCCGGTATCGCAGTAAAAAACAAAAACACTCCCTTTTGGATACTGTTTTAACTCATAAGGATTGTAGGTTATGCATTGGGTCTTTTCAATAGGTGCTAAAATAGTATCGACAAGCACTACATCAACGCCTTCTTTTTCCAATTTTTGTTTATTTTGTAAAAACTCTTTTTGTGTCCATTCATCCGGATAATTCATAATGCCATTATATCACTTCTGTGCTATAATCTCTCTATGGCAAGAAAAAATAAAAAAAACAGTAAAATTAACCAAAGAATTAAAAAATATTTTGATGATGACCCCTTTGACGTGGGTATTGAACGGGTGGAGAGTAAAACACTCAGTGAACTTTTTGCAACACTGGGCATATACGATATAGACCACAATAAAACATTGATGGTAAAAACACTCCGAATGATTTGGAGTGAGGCAGACAGCGGCATGCGTCATGATATTTTGAACTTTTTTGAGAGCGACGGACGGGTGTATAAGTCTGAAAAACCAAAAGAACATACAGGGTTTGACAGAGAAGATAAAATCAATGCTATATTAGAAGAACTTGATGTGAATCAGGAAGAGGCCGTGCGTCTGCATGAAGCGTATTTACATGTAAGAAGCAAAAAAATCACAATAGAAAAAATGGAGTCATCGCTGCGTCATATCCGTTTTGAGATGAAAAAAGAGAAGCTTGAGCGTGAACTTGAGGGCTTGTTCGATTTGGATGACTGTTTTGAATTTAATGCTTCACTTAAGTATGAACTGTATGAACAGAGTTTTCATAAAATTTTGACGCTTAAAACCAAGCCTTATTCTTATGAGTATATTGAGACTGCACCTTTTGAAGAAATTGTAGAAAAAATAGGCAAAGATAAAGTTGTAACGGTACAATATAAACAGGAGAGTATTAACAACTTTTTAGCCTCATTAAAATATCCGCACTCCTATTTAACAACGAAAGAAATTTTAGACTCTTTACGTGCCTCACCTCCAAAATCAAAAGTAAACTATCCGTTACTATCACACAAGATTTTAAAAAAGATTGTTAAAGCAAAAATAGATGCAGAGGGTGTTGAACTCCATGATGAAGAAGTTTTAATACGTCTAGACGAGCAGGTAAATCTGCCTTATAGTGAAAGAGTATTTTCTTATAAATTGGAGTTACATGTAGAGCTTGAGGGTCTTTTAGAAGAGATATGGAACTCAAAGCGATTTAATTTTGATGCTATTTTGGCAGAGGTAAAAAAAGAGCATGAAGATGACTTTTTGCTTACGCTTGACGCGCTGGTAAAAGAGTGTGGGGAGTATGCACAACTGTTACACTTTACACCCGAAGAATTGTATGAAAGAGTGTATGAATTTTTGTTTGAACTGTTGCCGTTGAGTTTGACGATAACGCCAAAAATTCATAGAAAAATAACACGCAGATTTTTACATTCGATTCATGATGAGCTTATTAAAAAACAGCGTCAGGAGCTTTTGGCACGCACAATTCGTGATTTTAAAAATTTGTTTCCGATTGCAAGAAGTATGCAAAGAAAACTGGTGTTGCATATCGGCCCTACAAACAGCGGAAAAACGTATGAAGCAATGCAGGCTCTTAAAGAAGCTGACACGGGCTATTATCTTGCACCTTTGCGGCTTTTGGCACTTGAGGGGTATGAAACGCTCAAAGCAGAGGGCATTGAAAGCTCTCTTATAACAGGGGAAGAACAGATTCTTGATGATGAGGCAACACACATCAGTTCAACGATTGAGATGATGAATTATGATGTGGATGTGGATGTCTGCGTCATAGATGAAGTGCAGATGATAGATGACCGTGACCGTGGCTGGGCATGGGCAAATGCCATTATCGGTGCGCCTGCAAAAGAGGTCATTATGACGGGCTCGCCAAATGTCAAAGAGGCCATGATTGCACTTGCAGAGTATTTGGGCGAGGAGCTTGAAATAAGAGAGTTTGAACGAAAAAATCCGCTTGAGCTTTTAGAAAAACCGACGCATCCAAAAGATGTAGAAGCAGCAACGGCCATTATCGCCTTTAGCAGAAAAGATGTTTTAAGGCTGAAGCAAAATTTTTCAAAAGATTTTGAAGTGAGTGTAGTATATGGGAATCTCTCTCCGGAAGTCAGACGCGAAGAAGCAAGGCGTTTTCGAGAAGGTGAAACACAAATACTTGTAGCCACGGATGCCATCGCAATGGGAATGAACTTGCCTATAAAAACTGTACTCTTTTCAAAAGCCGAAAAATTTGACGGCATTATACAAAGAAATCTTTTCCCCTCAGAAATACATCAGATAGCAGGACGGGCAGGGCGTTATGGTCTGCATGAAAACGGTTATGTAGGTGCTTTACATGCAGATGCACTAGGCATTGTCAAGAAAAATTTTACCAAGAGAGCCAAAGAGATAAATGTTCCTTTTAAGGTTATGGCAAATTTGGAACATATAAAACTTGTCAGTACAATTTTAGAGGAAAATTCACTAGAAGAAATTCTACGATTTTTTATAAAAAATATGGTTTTTGACGGTCCATTTTATGCAGCTTCACTTGATGATATGCTTGAAGCGTCGCGTATAGTGGACAGTTATGATTTGGACATCGCGACAAAGTATCATCTCTCCTGTGCACCGCTGACTCTGAAATCAGCCTATATTATCAGTGCATATGAGCGTTATATCAATGCTCTAGAGAAAAAAGAGCCGGTCTATTATCATGCACCGAAACTTACGGGTTCATATGCGCAAACCTCCGAAGAACTGCTTCGTGCGGAAGATATGGTTAAAGAAATTTCTCTGTATTTGTGGCTGAGTTATCGTTTTAATGAGTATTTTGTAGATGAAAACAAGGCAAGGGCATACAGAGGGGTTTTAAACAAGTATATAGAAGAGACACTCAGACAAACACAACTTGCACAGACCTGTAAACTTTGTAGTGCACCTCTGCCGGTAAACTCAAAGTATAGCATTTGTCAGTCATGTTTTAAAAAAATTATGTGCATAAAAGAGGACACAGGCGCTCACCGCGCTAAATCTTGTCGTGCCTAACTTTTAAATTCGTCAATAGTTTCTTGTAAAGATGAAGCAACCTGCACGAGTTTTTGCAAATCACTTTCAATACTCATAACGCTTGTTCCGTTCGCCGTTGAGAGTGTTTCAATTTTTGAAATATATGTAATGATTTCTTGAATATTTTGAGACATTTTTTCGCTGTCTGCCTTTGATTTGTTTGCCATTTCTGTAGAAGTTTTCATCGCATCTGTAGTCGTTGAAATTTTTTGTTCTACATCATTAGAAATATGCACAAGAGCTTCTATGTTTTGTGCGTTTGTCGCCATTTTATCACTGACATCATTAATAGATTGCACAATTGTGCTGACACTGATGTCTATCTCTGCCAAACTTTTTTGTGTACGTTCTGCAAGTTTTCTTACTTCATCGGCAACAACGGCAAATCCACGTCCGTGTTCACCGGCACGTGCTGCTTCTATAGCAGCGTTAAGTGCAAGAAGATTTGTCTGTTCTGCTATATCTTTGATAACATTGAGTACATCTTTTACCTGGTCAGCATCATTTTTAAGCACTAAAAGTTCGCTAGAGAGTTCATTCTCACTCTCTACAAAGGTCTCTACTTCATTGTTTAAGTTTGCCAATGAATCATATGCTTTTTCTAGTTCGTTTTCTGCTTCTAATATAGTTTCTTGTGTCGTTGTAGCGGCTTGAATGGTTTCATCTAAGATATTTTGTATATCTTCACTTTTTTGACTTGTTTTAGAAACAATTTTTCTTTCTTGTTGCACTCCTTCTCGTATGACATGGGAAGCACTTTCGATTTCAGAAGCAATTGCATTGTTTTGTTCACCCAAAGATTTGACTTCATTTATGGTAAATTGTATCATCTCAATAAAATGGTTGACTTCATTGGCTGTTGCACCAAACTCATTGCCTTTTTTATATGTAAGTCGTTTTGTCAGGTCTTTGTTACCGCTTACAAGGTCGGCTATTCTTTCCTTGAGGTTATTGAGCGGTGCGAAAATTTCACGGCTAAAAAAGATTAAAGCCATAATACTGAAAATAATACCGCCGATAATTAAAGAGATTATAAGTGTTCTGTTGGTTGCAGCGATTGCATTATCGTTTTTGTCAAGTGATATTGTCAAGTCCATGGCACCAAGAGCAGAACCGACCTGTGTATTATAATGACACTGCAGACATCTTTGTTCAGCAATCATAGGTTTTACCATTCGGATAACATGATATCCGTCTTGATTTTTTTCAATAATTTTAGTTTTTTTATTTTGTAAAACATCTCTTATAATAGGATCGTCTGTATATTTTTCATTTGGAGCATATACTTCTAAAACAGCTTTTGATTTGGCAATTTTTAAGTCATTTATTCCATCAATTTTTTTTGCACTTTCAAAGGCGGTCTGAACCACTTCGGGATCACCCATCATCATACTTGTCGTCATTGTTTGAAAGATTGACTCACTGAGCATCTTTAAAGATTTTTTTGCCGTAGTATTTGAGAGATTGTGCAGTGTTGAGGAAAGATAGTAGGACATGCCGACAAGTCCGAGTATGCTCAGTGCTACAATGGAAAGAATTACTTTTGATTTTACTGATGCTAACATAAAGATACCTTACTAGATTTGAAATTTTAAATAATTATAACTAAAAAAAGTCTTTACAATGTTACATGCTGTATATTAGATACTCAATTTGTTCTAAAAGTGTTTGATTTGTGATAGTGTTTTTGTTTGCATATGCCAAAGAGGCTCCGGCACCCACACCCTCTTTAGCTTCGCCTTCATCATACTTTTTCAGGATTGGTATTGCTGTATTTTCAAAGTTGAATTTTGTATAAATCGCATGAGGTTTGTTGCTTAACTGCTCAAGTATATGAACAATATTTGAATTTTTATCTTCAACAACCCATTGTGTTGTTGCTAAAGTGATATTGTCATGTTTTACACGCATTAAAACATCTTCTCTGAGCTTGTCAGCGATTAACAAACATGCTGCCATCTGTGTTCCTCCTGCTAAAACAATCTGGAATCGTTTCGAGGCTTCAAGTAAGAATCCGGCACAAAAAATGAGCATATTGTCGCTTACTATGCCAAGTTTTTCAAAACTTGTCATATCTTTATTTATTAAGCTTAGGGCTTTGTTTATCGTTTGTGTTTTAATGTCATTGGGTACATGTAAGAAACTTGAGGAAAAATCATCTGCACAGTTATAGTCGAGTGCCAAGGCTGAAGCAGTTGCCGTCGTTGTCCCCGCAGGTGTACTTTCCCCAAGAATAAGATAGTTCCCTTTAAGCTCATATGATTTTCCAAACTCCATGCCTTTTATAAATATCTCTTTGGCATTGATATTTGCGCCTTCGTTTATGCTATTTGAAGCCTGTATATCAAAATGATGAACAATACAGTTTTGTGGCTGTGCAGTAAGTCCTAAATCTAAAATCTCTATAGTGCTAAAAGGTGTGAGATTATGCACTGCACGGGTGATAAGTGCCGGTGTCGGTACGCCCGTTGGTGTTTCAGCAAGTTCACCGAGTGAAAATACTTTTTCATTTGTAATAAATTCCGCATCAAGTGTAGGCGTAAGTGGAATCATACCGGGAATTCCGGCTTGTGTTATACCTTTTATCTCACAGGTTTTTGTAACACTCGCTGCGAGTAAAAAGTCAGCTTTGCCCTCAGGCATGGCATCTAAATCATTTGTCAGTATGTTATATGTTTGCATTGTCAAATCTTTTTTGAAATTTTACCATAGTAAAAAGTAATTAAGACCGAAAAGTACCGCTAATTTGGCTAACGTTATTGCTGTAACTCCTATAATATTTCCTATTTGGCAGGAAGAACAGTTTTTGTACTGCCTGCCCTCGTGTATTGCATAAAAAAAGTAAATGACAGTCAGAACAAGCATCGTAAACATTGCATAATTTTCTGCACTTTTTAAAAGAAGCAAATTTTCATCAGATAAAAAGAATTTTGATGCAAGTGCCACTAGAGAAATGACAAATAAAAATTTGATTACATGGAGAATCTTGTCTCGTTTGAATGTCGTAGGACAACCGTTGTCTGTGATGGCATTTGTACCAAATTCAAGTTTTGAATCAAATAGCTTTCGTTCTGAGTCATCAAGACGTACTCTGAAGTTTGATCCGAAAACATAATCAAGTTTTCTTTGTATCGTGACGGCTAAATCACCTTCAGCTTCTAAAAATTGCTGGTTTGCATTTCTGTCTTCATACATGAGTTTTATTTTTTCATAGCGTTTTGTTTTTGCACTTAGTCCCGGAAAATAGGCTGTAGCTTCCACGGGTTCAACAGTTCCTTCGCGTTTAATAATTCTTGGATTGATTAATTCTAAAAATTCTCCATCATCTTTTTTTACTACTATGACGGCATAAGGTGAACCTATTTGAAAGGCGGCGAGTGCATTTATATTGTTTGCTTCTATCGTATCTTTTAAATCCTCAATCAAATCAAAAAGCTCTTGATTGAAGTGTCTAACAT
>JAMORM010000007.1 GCA_027063585.1 Sulfurimonas sp.
ACCGGAGAATTTTTTCGCCATTTTACCTGCATTTTTAAATTGTTTTATCATTCTATTGATTTCTACCAGGTCCATACCGCAACCTTTTGCAATTCTCTGTTTTCTTGAGTTATTCAACAAATCAGGATCTTCTCTCTCTTTTAAAGTCATAGAGGAGACCATTGCTTTTATATTTTTAAGTTCGCCCGAGTTTTCAAAATCAAAATCTTTAATCGCTTTGGACATGTTTCCCATTCCCGGAATCATTCCCATAATAGAACTCATAGAACCCATTTTCTTCATCTGTTCCATTTGTTCTAAAAAGTCATTAAAATTAAATTTTCCTTTTTGAATCTTTTTCGTGAGCTTTTTCGCCTGTTTTTCATCTATAATATTGGCAGTTTTTTCAGCAAGTCCTTCAATGTCGCCAAACCCCATAAGACGATTCACAATACGTTCAGGTAAAAAGACTTCCAAATCTTCCATCTTCTCACCCATACCGATAAAGCGAAGCGGTACCTGTACCTGTGAAGAAAGACCAAGTGCTACACCACCTTTTGCATCACCGTCATATTTGGAAAGTATAACACCGTCAATACCGATTTTTTCTTTAAAAGCAGTTGCCGTTCTTACTGCATCCTGACCTGTCAAAGAATCCGCTACATAAAAAATTTCATCAGGTTTTGCAACTTTTTTGACAGCTTCTAACTCATCCATAAGCTCATCATCAATAGCCAAACGACCTGCCGTATCTATGAGCACGACATCAAAAATTTTAGAATCAGCATATTTTAGTGCTGATTCTACGACTTCTACAGGATTTTTAGTCGCTTCATCCTCATACAATTCAACTTCAATTTGCGAAGTTATTTGACGCAGTTGTTCTACCGCAGCAAGACGTTGCAAATCGGCTGCAACAATCAGTACCTTTTTACCCTTGTTTTTAAGATATGTTGCAAGTTTTCCTGTCGTAGTTGTTTTTCCGGAACCCTGCAGTCCTGTCATTAAAATAACAGTCGGTGGGTTTGGAGCAAAAACAAAACCTTTGTTGCCGCCCACTTCAAGTAAATCATTTAAAGTCTTACGGAGTGCTTCTAAAAATTGATCTTTGCCTATGCCGTTTTTCTTCGTCTCTATTTCAACTTTTTGAATCAGTTCTTTGACAACTTTATGATTTACATCTGCTTTTAAAAGATTCTTTTTTAATTCATTCAGTGCTTTTGAGAGTGCTTTATCATCATCATGAAAACGAATCTTTTTTATTGCATTTGTAAAGCTATCTGTTAAAGTACCAAACATGAAAACACCTCTTTTATCATATATATAAATTTTTTTGAAATTGTAACTAAGTTTATCTTAATTATTCAAATGTAACAAAGCTCTTAGGCTCTTTTGCGACAAACTCCATTCCTAAGAGTCTCACCTTGTGAGCATGCAACATTACACGCTTGGCACGACGCCCGCCATACTGTTCATCACCGACTATCGGATGGTCAATATAGCGTGCATGTACTCTTATCTGATGCGTACGGCCATTGTGAATAATACATTTAACTTTTGTTTTTTTTGCACTGACGATATCTGGAAAAAACTCAGTTCTTGCCGGTTTTCCTTTGGGGGAAACATTTGAGTAGGCTTTATTGTTTTTTTTCTGCGTTGTGATTGCTTTATCTACTTCAATAGGCTCTGTCATTATACCTTCAACCCATGCGATATACTCTTTGTAGACTTTATCATCACGAAACTCTTTAATGGCGCGTTGACGAAAATCTTCATTTTTCACAAGCATTAAAACACCACTCGTTTCACGGTCAAGTCTATGCAGTAAAACCGCCGGCTTAAACTGACGTTCTATCTCATCAGAGTTTACATGCGCCGGTTTATCAACGACAATAATGTCATCATTTTCAAAAATTGGTTTTACACGTTCTACTTTTTGTACACGAAAAACTGTTCTCTCATCTATTTCACCGCGGGCTATCATTACTTTTTTATTTCCGACATATACAAGTCCTCGGTCTATCATAGACTTTGCATTTGAGTTGGAGATTCCTTCTTGTTGTGCCAATAATTTATATGCTTTTTCTGTTGCCATAATTAATTTTTTTCCTTTAATTTTCTAATATTTTTTCAATAACCGGTTTGAGGTTTATTTTCTCTTCTACCATTGAAGGAGGAAGTTCTTTTGCAGTTTCCAGTGCGATGCTTATTTCATCCGACTCGACATACTGTACATGATGCACATATTTAAAAAGCTCTTTTTGATGAAAAAAATGTTTTCCTGTAATTATTTTACATCCGAAATATGCAGGTTCAAGCGGATTATGCCCACCAACATCTTCTTTAAATGCGCCGCCGAGTATTGCAGTATCACTCACTGCATATATGTTGTTGAGTTCACCCATCATATCGACTAAAATCAAATCACTCTCAAAATTTTTCACTTGCGAAAAACGAGTCAGCATTACATTGTTTTGTTTAGCATATTCTTCCATTAAAACAAAAACCTCTTCAAAACGCTCCGGATGACGGGGAACAACAATGAGCTTTGCATCATGCTTTTTTTTATATGCAAAAAAAGCATCTAAAACATCTTTTTCTTCGCCAGGGTGTGTACTTCCCGCTACAATCAATTCACAATCAGGCTTCATGTACTCTTTAGTTTTTTTGATCTCACCTGCTAATTTTATATTACCGATAACTTCAATATTTTTGGCACCCAGTGCCAAAAATCTGTTTTTATCTACCTCGCTTTGTGCATAAATCATATCTACATTTTGCAAAAGTTTTTTATAAAACCAGGCAAATTTCATATATTTATTGACACTTTTATCTGAAATTCTGGCATTAAGTAAAATCACCTCTGCACCACGCGAACGAGCTACGCTAAAAAGCATATACCAAAATTCTGCTTCTAATACTATAAGCTTCTTTTGTGGTTTTATCCAAAAAGGCAAGTACATCTCATATGGCAGATAACGCACCTCTGCATCATATTTTTTTGCTTCATTATGTCCTGTCTGCGTAATTGTGGTAATCAATACCTTTTTACTTTTCAATGCATCCAAAATCGGCTTTAAAGCTCTTGCTTCACCCAACGAGCATACATGAAACCAAGTTGTATTTGTAGCATTAAATTTAGGGTTTTTAAAAAGAAAAAAACGAGCAGGAATTGATTCTTTGTATTTTTGCTTAAAAGAGAGTACTATTAAAAGCGGCAGTGCTACTATAAATAGCACGACACTTACAAGGTAGTAAAAAAGTGAAAACGGCTTCAAGCCTACTCTTCGTTAACTTTCACATAAAGAATACGTCCACAATGAGGACATGTTGTGATATCTTCACCCTTAATGACATCGGCATATACTTTATCACCGATCACCATATGGCACCCCATACATGCTTGATCTTCAACAGGTACTACTGTTGTATTTTTAGCCCAGCGACGAATTTTTTGATAAAATGCAAGGCCTTTTTGATTAATATCAGATAAAAGGCTCTCTTTACGTTTGAAAACTTCTTGTCTTTCTTTATTTATTCTTTCTAATTTTGTATCAACATCCGCTTTTACACTCTCCAAACTTGCTGTTAATTCTTCTAGAACTTTTTTTGCTGCTTCAATTTGTTCTTTTTTTGCTTCAATAATTTTTTCAAGTCTTTGAATTTCTTCATTCGCAAATGTTACTTGTTCTTTGGCAATTTCTTCTTCAAGCTGCAAAGATTTCATTTCACGTTCTGTTTTTACTTCTGAGCTTTTTTTTGCATTTTCTTCAAGTTTTTGTGAAAGTTCAGAAAGGTGAAGTTCATTTTTTGCTTTTTTAACTTCTTCTTCTTTAATTTCATTACTTAAATTTTCAATATCAGACTCAATACTCTTAGTTTTCGCAAGAGCTGCTTCATAATTAGCATTCGCTTCTTCAATTTGAGGTTCAAATGCATCTATCTCTTTATCTATTATTGAAAGGTCGATTAATTGCTTTAAGTGCTTGTTCATTGGGATCCTTTAGGGGTTTTACTTTATACCATTACTCTTATTAATAGACTTAAATATATGTAAATGGGTTTTCTGATGATGCAATTATAACTTCTAAACCTAAAATTTTCAAATGCTTTTGCATAATTTGTGCAAAAAAGTACTCACTTTCATAATGTCCGATATCAATTAAAGACAATTTTATGCTTTTTGCTTCCATTGCATCATGATATTTTACATCGCCTGTCAAAAAACAATCGGCATCCAAACTTTTCATCAAAGAACATCCAGAACCTGTTGTCAAAGCAACTTTTTTCACCCTTTGGGCGCACTTTACCGTTCTAGCACATTTGAGTCCAAACGCCTTTGATACTTTTTTTGCAAAAACATCAAAATCTTCATCTACATCCAAATAAGCAACAAAACCGTCTTTTTTAGAAATTTTATATCCAAGTACTTCTGTTGCTACATATTCATTGAGGTGTGTCTGGTCAAAATTTGTGTGCATTGCGATATTAGATATGTTTTTTTTGATCATCTTTTGAATAAGATTTGCCGGATACTTGGAAAACTCAAGCTGTTTAAGTCCACCGAAAATAATCGGATGATGTGTTATTAAAAGTGTGTTTTCATCCAAAGAATCAATCAATTGTTCATCCACATCAATACTCAGTGCAATTTTTGAAATATCATCCTTAAAATCCCCAATTAGAAGACCGGAATTATCCCATGATTCTTGAATTTCAAAAGGAGAAAGTTCGTTTAAATATTCATATATTTCCAAAATTTTCATATTATCTCTCCGCTCCCGATTTTTTCAAGTTCCTCTTTGGCTTCTTCAAAATCAGGGTTTAATGCAATCGCTTTTTCATACATCGCTTTTGCTTCATCAAAATGTTTCATATCAACCAGTAAATTTCCGTAATTATAATAAGTAATAGGATTTGTATCATCCAGTTCAAGTGACTTATTTAAATGGTTTCTAGCACTCGCAAATTCTCCCATTTTTCTATAGAGTGATGCCATAGCCTGATGAATATAGGTATTGTTCGGGTCTAATTCAAGTGCCTCTTTGTAATATTCCAGTGCTTCATCATCTCTATTTTGCTGTGCAAGAGTGTAACCCATTTTAAAAAGTGTCTCAGGATTTTTCGGCTCTTTTATATTTGCTTCGCTGTATATTGCAAGTGCTTTTTGCAAATCCCCTTTATCCATAGCTTCGTCTGCTTTTTCAACTAAAGATGATGCATCAAAAGGTGAAAATGCTTCAGCACTTCGTTCATCCTCTGCACCTAAATGTCCATTATCTTGCGGGTCCTTGAGTGTTTGTATATGTTCGTATATTTTATAAGCAAAAAAAGCAGATGCCCCAAGCATTAGTAATTGAAAAAGTGTCATTTTTATTTCCTCTGTTTGTTTAAAATTAAATTATTGTTTAGTAATGTTATAAGCTGAAGTGGGTCAACTTGTACTCCGTTAATTCTAGCTGAAAAATGCAAATGAGGACCTGTAACTCTGCCGCTTTTCCCTGACAAACCTAAAAGTTCGCCTTTTTTAACAAATTGATTTTTTTTGACATTAAATTTGCTCATATGAAAATAACAGGTATAAATACCTTCGCCATGGTCTATAACAACTGTTCCGCCTGAATAAAATCTTTTTTTGACCAAAACCACTCTACCGTCATTACTCGCTATTATAGATGTTCCTATTTTCGCCCGAAAATCCGTACCACTGTGATACCCTTTAAGTGAGCCGTTATAAACTCTTGCCGTGCCAAAATCACTTGTAATCTTACTTTGCATAGGAAAAATAAAATTTGAATGCAAATAGCTCTTGTTTGTCACAGTATGATAAATCTTCATAGCTTCATTATACTCTTTTGCTATTCTTTTTTTAACTTTAGGCAATTTTGGATTTACTTTAGAAGCACTTACATGTATAGTCTCTTTTTTATATTTTGCATCTTTGATTTTCAGCACAACTTCTTTATATTTTTTTTTACCATTTCTGAAATATAAAATTTTCATAGTTTTTTGGCTCGGTCTGTCATAATAAGAGATAGGAATCAAAGCATAATATTCATTCTTATTAAAGGGATTTAAAAAAATTGCAATTTTTTTCTTTTCAAATTCTATTGTTTTATACACAATGTCCTTTTCTTTTGAAAATTTAATGAGTGCTGTTTTTCCATTTCCTATCTCATCATTAATAATATTCATATCAAAAGCAAAAAGAGAAAATGAAAAAATGAAAAAAACAAAGAAAAATTTCATCAATAATCCTTCATAGCTCTTTGAATATCTCTTTTTTGGTCTTTTTCTTTCAAATCATTGCGTTTATCATGCAGAAGTTTTCCTTTTGCAATGGCAATCTGCAGTTTTGCAATATTTCTTTTATTAAAATAAAGCTGCAGAGGCACTATTGTATAGCCGTCACGTGTTACAGCCTTTTGCATTTTTTCTAACTCTTTTTTATGCAAAAGCAGTTTTCTTGCACCGCGCTCTTCATGCCCATAGTAATGGTGCGTCGTCTCTAACCTGCCGATATGCGCATTAAATAAAAAAGCTTCTCCGTTTACAAAACGGATAAAGCTGTCTTTTAAATTGACACGATGTGCGCGAATTCCTTTGACTTCACTCCCACTGAGCACTAAACCTGCTTCAAACTTCTCTTCTATAAAATAATCATGATATGCTTTTTTATTTTTTGCTATTGTTTCGCCCATTTTATTTCTCTTCTTTTACTTTAAAAAAACTGCTTCCGCTTCCGCTGAAATAGTATCCCTCTTGATAATGTTGTGCTAAATCTGAATACTCCTGCAATGCAGGGGTAAACAAATCATTTGCTTCTTTGGCATCTAACTCATTTAAAATATCCAATGAAGACTTTTTTTTCAATTTATCAGCAGCAAATCCGTCTATTGGTGCATAAAAACTTTCTCTGTATGCTTTATAAACTTGAGGTGTACTTATTTGTACCTCAGGTGTATATATGTCAAATGATAGTATATCTTCATCAAAAGCTTCTACCACTTCACCTATCCCACTGACATTAGCACTCTCATATTCATAAATAAAAAACGGAACATCGGCACCTACATGTAATCCTATTTGTGCAAGTTCATTCAAGCTCAAACCTAAATGCAATACTTCATTACACATTTTCAAATACGTCGCCGCATCACTACTTCCTCCACCAAGACCGGCGAAGGCAGGAATACGTTTTTCAACTGCAATAGCGTAACTTCGCATAAGTTTTTCAAGAGCCTGACTTGATGTAGCCTCTTTGAGTGCTACATAAGCTTTGTAAATAGTATTTTGTTTCGTCGTACAGTCAAAATCGCCAATAATTTTAAATTCATTAGCTTTTGCCTGAACATTTTTTTTCGAAACAAACGAAAGTGCATCATATAAGTCATTGACTCTCATAAATCTTGAAACTATCTCATGGTACTCGTTTCTCTTGCCTGTTATTTTTAAAAAGATATTTACTTTGGCATAAGCCTTATACTTTTTCATCAGCTTTTTACTTTCTAAGTATTTTGTTCAAAGAAGCAATGTCACTTTCACTTATTTCTTCTAAAGAAGCAGCTTTATTACTCTCTTTGACCTCTTCTATAAGCTCATTTCGTATAATAGAAATCTCTTTTGGAGCATCTATACCAAGTTTTACAACACCATTTTCTACAGAAATTATTTTTACAACAATATTGTCACCGATTACTATAGATTCATCTGTTTTTCTTGCAAGTACTAACATTCTATCCTGCCTAATTCATATTTTACTTTACCCTCTTGCACTGTAATAATGGAAATACTCTCGCCATTATCCAGCCAATACGTACCATCATCTTGCAATTGTAAATCTTTTAAAGCAAGAACTCTTCCATACTTTACATTTTGGCTATCACCCAAATAATAATTTTGCGCAATATTTAAAGACTCTTTGATATTCAAGGCTTTTTCGCCTTCGTAAGTAAACTGTCCTTCATTCAGTCTTTCAAGCATACTTAAACTTCCATGTGCAACGCCAAGCTTATGCGCGATCATTTGCCCGAGTGACCGTATATAGGTGCCTTCACTTACAGTTGCTTCAAAAGTAACAAAAGGATGTGAATAATTTATTAGTTTTATATCATGTACGGTTGAATTAATTTTATTAAGAACAACCTCTTTCCCTGCTCGTGCTAAATCATAGGCACGCTGCCCATTAATACGTTTTGCGCTGAAAATCGGCGGTTCATATTCCAAATCACCATGCAGTGAACTTACAGCTTTTTCAATAACTTGAGGTGAAAACTCATTAAGAATAGCAACTTCTTCAATCATTTCCGTATCAAGTGTATCACTTTTTGCACCCAGCCACAGTGTCGCTTTGTATCTCTTTGGTGTTTTATTAAGAAACCTAAAGAGTTTTGTATGCGAGCCGAAACCTACAAGAAGCACTCCTTTTGCAAAAGGGTCAAGCGTTCCTGCAAAACCGGCTTTATTATTTTTATACTTATTCTTTAATATATAAAGATACTTGTTTGAACCAATTCCGGAAGGTTTGTAAGCGACAAACAGACGATTCATAATCTCTCTACAAATGACGCAAGAATATCACGTGAAGTTCCTGCAAAATTAATATTGAGTTTAAATTCCCGTCCTGACTTACTCACGCCGATAATACGCCCTGTTCCAAAGATTTTATGACGTACCAAATCACCTTTTTTAAAGGCTGTATTTTTTTCGCATTTTAAAGAACCTTTACATAAACCAGCTTCATTGAAAAAACGGCTTTTTTCCAAGTCACTTCTGCGTCCTTTGTAAAATCTGCTACCGGCATGGCATAAGGTCAAAGTCTCTTTTGCTCGTGTAAAAGCAACATAACCAAGTCGTCTTTCTTCTTCTAAATCACTCCCATCACCCACAAGCGGTAAAAAACCTTCTTCCATTCCTATTACAAACACATGTTCAAACTCCAAACCTTTTGAAGCGTGAATACTCATCATATAAATACTCTCTCCTTCAACCTGGTCCTGTTCGCTTTGCAAAGTAAGTTCATTTAAAAATTCATCTAAAGAGCTTTGCGGTGATTTTTTTACAAAATCTCTAAAAAGCCCATAAAATTCGTCCATATTTAGAATTCTTTCCTCACCGTCTTGCATATTTTTATAAATATCTTTAAGGGAGAAGGTCTCTTCAAGCAGATCTATAAACTCATATGTAGACTCTTTTACAACTTTGGCGATATCTTCAATATTTTTCACAAACTCTTTGAGTGTTGCGGAATTTTTTTTTCTTACCAGTCCTTCAAGTTCTTCTATAGTAGCATTTTTGATATATTCATAAATAGATGTACCTCTTTCATGCGCTGCAAGTTCAATCTTATCAAGACTTGCTTTTCCCAATCCGCGTTTTGGCTTGTTTACAATACGTTTGAGGGAAAAATCATCATGGTGATTTGTAATAACCCGTATATAAGAGATAAGATCTTTAATTTCAGCGCGGTCATAAAAACGAAGCCCGCCGACAAGCTTATAATTAATACCCGAACGGTTCAAACCCTCTTCAATAGAACGTGAAAGCACATTTACACGATACAAAATAGCTATTTCTTTTGCACGTACACCGCTGTCGAGCAGCTTTTGTATCTTCATTGCTATTTTTCTTGCTTCTTCATTTTCATCATTTGAATTGAGTGTAGCCACCTCATCACCATTGCCCCGTGTTGCTATTAAGTTTTTTCCCAAGCGGGATCTGTTATGTTCGATGAGAGCATTGGCAACTTTCAAAATTGGTGCACGTGAACGATAATTTTCTTCAAGTTTAAATACATTCGTACCTAAAAAATCTTGATCAAATTCCATAATATTACGAATATTCGCACCGCGCCAGCCGTAAATACTTTGATCATCATCGCCAACCACACATAAATTATTGTGAGCAGTACAAAGTTTTTGTAATAATTTCAACTGTAATTCATTTGTATCTTGGTACTCATCAATCATAATATATTGATACTTCTGCGATGTAGCCTGTGCCAACTCTGGATTTTCATCTAAAAGTTTGTATGTCAGCGCTATCAAGTCATCAAAATCAACTAAATTATTTTCCAGCAGATATTTTTCATATTCTTCAAAAACTTCAGCAATTTGCTTATAACTAAAAAGTTCAGCCTGCTTGTAGGCATCATCAGGACTCATCAATGAGTTTTTATATCTGGAAATTTCACTTGCTATTAAAGGTGTCGGCAGTTCGGAGTTTATCTTTTTTATGATTCTTTTTTTATCATCTGTGTCGATTACAACAAAATTATTGGCTCTATTCAAAAGGTGTATATTAAACTTTAAAAAAAGAAGACCAAATTTATGAAATGTACAAAGAAGCGGAGGATAAGCAACATTTTCTATCATTAAAAGAGAACGCTCTTTCATCTCTTTTGCAGCCTTGTTTGTAAATGTCAATGTAAGGGTATTTGAAGCCGGAATGCCTACTACTTCTATAAGGTATGCTAAACGTGAGACTATCGTTGTAGTCTTACCGCTTCCCGCACCCGCAAGGATCAATACAGGCCCTTCTGTTTGTTTCACTGCTGCTGATTGGGACTCGTTTAATTTATTAAATATCTTTTCCATATATGTTCACTACTATTAGTTGTATTTCTTAATTACATTTATTATAGCTAAATTGTCATAAATTATTACAAAACTATTGCAATAATTATAATTATGAGTTATAATTTTACTATTATTAATACTTATAGGAATTATTATGTTAAAAGATTTTGCCAAATTACATACTTTTTTGATGGTTATAAAAGAGAAAAGTTTCTCTAAAGCATCAGCAAAACTTGGGATTTCACAGCCTGCAGTGACACAACAAATCAAGTTTATCGAAGATTATCTTGATACTAAAATAGTAGATAGAAAGAAGAATGGAATTATACTTACAAAAGAAGGTGAAGACCTTTATAGAATTGCTCAAAGACTTGAGAAAGCTATACAAAACAGTGAAAAAGATTTATTAAAAATAATAAATAAAGAATTCACATTTGTTATGGGTTCTTCATTTGCCATCGGTAATTATGTTCTTCCGAATTATCTTGGTGAAATAAAAAAACGTATCAACAATGAAGTCTTTATGAATGTTGATCTCTCTTCAAATATTATCGAGCAGCTTGAAGACAAAAAGATAGATGTTGCATTGATAGAATCACCTATCTTTAAAGATGGTATTATCTATAGAGAATGGGTTGAAGACGAATTGGTACTTTTTTCAAATCAACCGATTAAAAAGCACCTCAGTGCAGGTGATTTACTCGATTTTGACTGGATTTGTCGTAACGAGGAGTCTCACACACGAAAATTGACCTCAGAAGTTTTTGAAGAGATTGGTGTACAATGTAACAACTTTAATGTTATTGGTGTACTGACAAGTCCGACTTCCATTAAAGAGTCTATTCTTCATGCGGATAAAAATGCAGAAAGACCACTTGTTTCTATTATGTCTCGTCATGTAATCAAATCAGAAATTGAAAACGGTACATTATATGAAGCAAGACTCAAAAATCATAAAATTACAAGAAATTTTTATATAGCTTATCTCAAAGAAAGAAAACATGATGCATTCGTGGATAATGTAGTTAACTACCTGCTCTCTTTAAATAGAGTGTAGGCAGATACTATTTAAGGAATTTAGCATTCTCTGGGTTTGAAAGAAAAGATGCCATAGAATTTTCAACTCCACTCTCATCAACATTGTCTTTCTCTTTTGATTCTTCTTCTTTATACGCAGATATATTGATTAAAACAGGTGTTTCATCTATAATAATCTGTAAAATACTAAGCAGTGGTACACTCACTATACTGCCAAAATTATCACTTCCAAAACCAGCTTCAAAAATAAGTAAATTATTTTCAATTCTTGCAGTTTCAAATGTATACCCTGCTAAGAAAAAAAGTGTGAGTGGACGAAACTCACTGTTTATACTCTCTGGCAGTTCAGGTTCAAAACTTACATCTTCTATTTTACATAAAATGCCAAAATTTTGCTCTTTTTGAAAAAAAAGAACTATAAGCTCTTGAATATTTTTTTTCATCAATAGTGCAAAGTCTCTATCTTGTATTATGTTTTCTAACAAATTATTTCCCTTATATTTTCATTTGGTATTATAGCAAAATCTATCATCGCATTCATCAATGCCACCTGATTAAAATTTTCTAAATCTTTTATAGATATATCTTCTTCTAAAATCTTATGTCTCTCTAATAATCTTGCTCTAGTTGTACCCTCCAGCAAAGGTTTTTTTGGTGTTATCCAATTATTTTTATATTTAAAGGCTATATTTGCAATGGAAGTATCTGTAATAAGCCCATTTTTGACTATAAGTATGTCATCACAAGAAGATTTTTGTCTTAGCAGTGTATCAATTCTGCTTCTATCATAATATTTTTTTGAATAGCTTAGATCATCATCAAAAACAAGTTTTAAAGTTTTAATATTCTTTTTTTTATACGGATGATATGTCACTTCATAATTTTTACCATCATAAACAACTCTACATCGAAACAGACCAGCTGACGGAGGAGTTAAAGCATCCTTTAATATTATATTGGAATTTTTGACTGTCTCATCAAGGCGTCTTTGATGATATTTAAGATTGTAAAGCTTTCCATCCAGCGCTTTAATAGTTTCTAAATATTGCATTTTATTCGCTAAAAAGTTCTGTGCTTAAATATCGCTCTCCGGTGTCGCATAAAATTGTCACAATGGTTTTGCCTTTAAATTCTTCGCGCATACCTACCTCCATTGCAGCATAAACATTTGCCCCAGAAGATATACCAACTAATAGACCTTCCCGTTTTGCCAACATTCTTGCCGTAGCAATTGCATCTTCATTGCTGACTTTTATCACTTCATTGTAGCAAGAAGTATCCAAAATAGCCGGAACAAAACCTGCTCCGATGCCTTGAATTTTGTGTGGAGCAGCAGTGCCGCCGGAAAGGATTGCCGAAGCTTCAGGTTCGACGGCAAAAACAGTAATATCTGCTATATGTTGTTTTAATACTTTGGATGTTCCAGTTAATGTACCGCCTGTTCCAACCGCTGCAACAAAAACATCTACATGTGAATCTGTATCATTAAGAATTTCTTGTGCAGTTGTAATTTCATGTATTTCCGGGTTTGCCGAGTTTTCAAACTGTT
>JAMORM010000008.1 GCA_027063585.1 Sulfurimonas sp.
TACCACCGATACTTTTACCTGCTTTAATATCACGAGCAAATTGCTCTACATCTATTTCTATATTCATTTCTGTGTCCTTGAGTATTTGTTATTTTACCCGATTGACACAGATTTTTGAACGGTCCCCCAAAATTTCCACAATTTTATCAAGACTCATAAACAACCTGTATGACCATTCATAGTGAACTTTTATAAAATTAATTTTTTTAAGTTTAATTGCTTCTTTTGTATTTTCTCGCATAGTATTAATATTGAGGATATCAAATTCTAAATGATTTATATATGATGCTAAAAGAGTTGAAAAAATATTTTGGAATGCTTTTGATTCATATTTTGATCGTACCTCTTCTATGTTATTATAAATTTTTTCAATCTCTTTCATATTTACATTACTCATTTCTTCTTGATTATAATCTTTAATCTTATCTAAAAACATTTCTATTTTTTTAAATAATTTTTGAGCTTTTTTCTGAGTACTTTTAGCTATTTGAATTATTTCCTTCTTTTTTTTCATATATTTTTGTACAGAAACCTGAATTTCTTCTTTTGTTGGATATTCAAGCACAATCTCTTCTTTAGGATTATCCATCTCTATATATTTCTCACAAAATTCTTTAAATGGAATTTCTATAGTACCTGGTATACGTGCACCGCCTTCAGTGGCATTATAAGTTTTTTTATGTAAATGTTCATTAGCATATTTTATTTGAAAAGCAAAATCTTTAAGAAAAATATGCCAATATTTCATAGTTTTAACGGTACCTCTTCCCCCATAGGCTTCAATTTCACCAACCATCTTATCTGTACTTATTTCAGTTTCTCCAAGTACATGATTTTTAGAATGGCTACTGCCATCTTTTCCATAAGCCAAATCCTGTCCAATAAATACAAGATTTTCTATTTGACTGTTCATAAAAAAATTATACAAATAGTTTGCACAACTCATACCTCCGCCAAGGTACCCCCACTCATCAAACCCCAATATCTGATTATGCTTATCTGCCCTCATAAATATACTCAGTTTATCAGACTGTATATTTTTAAAAATATCTTCATGGCATACGGTTGCAAGAAGAACAACAGTATCTTTTTGAAACTCTCGGGAGGTTTGTTCATAAAATTTTGCTGTTAAAGACCCTCTCTCCATTGAAAGAACTATATCAGGTTGAATTCCCTCTTTTGCCAAAATTGGCAAGCTGGCATCTGCACACATAATTGTTATATTATTCATGACTTTTTTCAATTGAGGTAATTGTTTGTGTAAAGATGGACCGGTAGAGACTAAAACTATATTTTTTCTTTTTCCAATAGCGCTTACAACCCTGCTTAACGATGGAGTTTTTAACATATCAAGTATTCTATTGGTAGAATTTTTGAATCCATTAAGTGTATCCTCAAGAGAATCTCCCTGATGATGCAGCATCTGTTTAAATGTATGAAGTATTACCTTGTTAATTCGAACTATTTCCTGAGAATATTTATCATAATATGAGGAATAAATATTTAAAGTGTATGATTTAAAATAGGATTTTGATTTTTCATCTAACCAAAAATTTATATTTGACTCATTTAAACTTGAAGATAATTTAATCCTTAGTCTATTGTTCGCAATATATTCTGAGAGGTCAAATAAATTAAGAGCAATATATATAACCTCAAGTTCCGGTTCAAAAACCATAATAGTACGATGCTTGGGATTTATTAGAAGTTTTTGATAGATAAGACTATCACCTAATCCGAAAAAGTATAATGACCTATAGTTATCATACTTTTCTAAATCTTCTAACATTTGCTTTTGTTGCTCATTTGATAAGTTTATTAATGAATTATCTCTTACATCAACAATATCCACATCTTTACTAGTATCATTTCGTAAAAAAACTTCAAAGTCTTTATTCGTTTGAATATCTTTTAATAATTGTCCTAGTTCATGATCTTTTGATTCTATTGCAGCTAAATTTTTTTCATATATAGTTTTGTGCATAAGTAAGCTTTATAAATAAATTTATAAAATAAAAGCAAAAAACATACCAAATAATTGAAAAATGTAAGAAAGAAGGAAAGCTATTCCAAAGGGAATAGCTTTTTGCTCATCTACTGAAGTAGACGAAGCACATTTTGTTGAACAGCATTAGCCTGACTCATTGCATATGAACCAGATTGTGCTAAAATATTAAGTTTTGCGAAATTTGCAGACTCAGCCGCAAAATCAACATCACGAATTTGAGATTCAGCCGCCGCAACATTTACTTGAGTTACACTGATATTACGTACAGTTGACTCAAGTTGATTCTGAGTAGAACCAATGTTTGAACGAATTTCATCAATTTGTTTTAAAGCAACATCCATGGTAAAAATAGTGTCTTCTGCTTTACTTCTTGTAGTAACGTCTGCCGTATTTGCAGGATTTTTAACACTATATGTTGTCGCCGTCAAACCAGTGTCAGTTACTGTACCACTGATAGATACCGCACTTGCAGAAGTTAATGTTAATGTACCAGAATTAAAAATATCAGCTGTATTATCACCTAAACCGACTAAAGCATTCGATGAAGTACCACCATTTGCATCTAATTTAATATCTGCACCATCATTTGCGGTAAGTACAAGTTTTCCGCTCTCAACTGTTGCAACAACTCCTGTTTGATTAGATACAGCGTTAATTGCATTTCTTAATGAACCATCTGCATCATTTGCAGAAAATGTAACATCACCTATATCAATACCATTAATCAATAAAGAAGCAGCTGTAGTATCTCCACTTACAAATGAACCGGCTGTAATAGCTGTGCTACCCGTCACAACAGTTTCAGCAGTAGCGTGTACTCCTGTTGTGCCTTCAATACTATTTATCGCAGCAGCTTTTGCCCATGCAGAACCTGCTGAATAAGCAGTAGTATTAGCACCAGGTTCTGTACTAGCGGCACTTGCCCCTGTTGTAGTACCATTTACCGCAAATGTTGAGTCAAATGCTGCTGCTGCAGTCGATGTATTGTCATTGACAGAATTACCTTCATAATTTACATGTGCACCGATTGCACTTGTCTGTACATTTCCAATACTAATATTTACAGTTTCATCTTTATATGCACCAATATGAAATGATTTATTTGCAAATGTACCATCTAATAATTGTTGGCCATTAAAAGATGTTGTCGTTGCAATATTTTGTGCTTCTTCAAGCAACTTATCAATATCTCTTTGAATTGCAGCACGAGAATCATTATTTTGACCATCAGAAGCAGCTTGGATAGATTTTGTTCTTACTGTGTTAATAATATTTTCATATTCATCTAGAGCACCATCAGCGGTTTGCATAACACCAATCCCGTCATTTGCATTACGTACAGCTTGACCTAGACCACTTGACTGAGCTTTTAGCTGATTTGCAATAGCAAGACCTGAAGCATCATCAGCTGCTGTATTGATACGAAGACCAGAACTTAATCTTTGTAATGATTTATCTAAACCCATGTTAGTTTGAGTCGCATTTCTGTGTGCATTCATTGCACCTATGTTTGTGTTAATTCTAAAACCCATAATAAATCCTTTTCTATGGAAGAGCCTTACACTCTTGTGTTTTTTATTTTATCTTTAGGCTTCCTTGCCCGAGACTGTAACAATATCGTCACTCAAAAAAATAACTTTAGAAAAATATATAAATTTTATTAAATTTTTACAATTTAATCTTTTTTCGCTACACTTCCAAAATCAAAAACCAAATCACTATACTATATATAGGAAAACTATTTGAAATTAATTATCGTCGAATCACCCGCAAAAGCTAGGACTATTAAGAACTTTCTAGGCAAAGACTATGATGTTATTGCCTCCAAAGGGCATATTAGAGATTTGCCAAAATCCCGTTTTGGAATTACTCTAGATGAAGAAACTCACGAGCTTGTTCCCAAATACTCCGTAGCAAAAGAGAATGCGCCAACCGTTAAAGAGATAAAAGAAAAAGCCAAAAAGGCCGACACTATTTACATCGCAACCGATGAGGATCGCGAGGGGGAAGCTATAGGCTGGCATATAGCCCATGCTATAAAAAAAGATCCGCTTGAACTGCCACGTATTGTTTTTCACGAAATTACAAAAACGGCTATAAAACATGCGCTTGAGTCTGCTAGAAGAATAGACATGGACATGGTTAATGCGCAACAGGCACGCCGTCTTCTTGACCGTATAGTCGGGTATAAACTCTCTCCACTGCTTGCTTCAAAAATTCAAAAAGGTCTTTCCGGCGGACGTGTGCAAAGTTCGACACTCAAACTAGTTGTGGACCGTGAACGTGAAATTAAAGCCTTTGTTCCTCAAGAATACTGGAGCATTGACACGCTTTTCAAGCCAAATATTGAAGCAAACCTTATAAAGCACAAAGAAGAAAAGATTTCAAAACTCTCCATAGAGAACAAAGAAAAAGCAGAAGCAATTGTCCAAAGCGTTAAAAATGACAATTTCACTATTGCAAAAATAGAAACAAAGAAAAGAAAATCATCAACACCACCGCCGTTTATGACATCAACACTGCAACAAACGGCTTCAAGCAAGCTCGGATTTACTCCAAAACGTACTATGATGATAGCTCAAACTCTCTATGAAGGTGTAAAAACTCCTGATGGAACTTCGGGTGTTATTACTTATATGAGAACAGATTCACTGAACCTCGCACAAGAAGCCGTTGGAGCTGTACGCGGTATTATAGAAAATCGTTACGGGAAAAAATACCTGCCAAAAGCGCCAAAAGTTTATACTAAAAAATCTAAAGGCGCACAAGAAGCACACGAGGCTATACGCCCTACCATGCTGCAATTTACTCCCGAAGTAGCGCAAAAATTTTTAAAAGCCGATGAAATCAAACTCTACCGTCTTATTTATGAGCGTTTTATGGCATGTCAAATGGAAGATGCAATATTTGAGCAGCAAAGCATTATCTTTAAAGGCAAGGAAAACGAATACCGTGCAAGCGGCAGAAAGCTCATCTTTGACGGTTTTTATGCCGTAACTGGAACAGAAGATAAAGATAAACTGTTGCCGACACTCAAAGAGAGAGACAAAGCCGAAATTCAGAGTGTAAAACCTGAACAGCACTTTACTGAGCCGCCGTCTCGTTACTCAGAGGCAAGTTTGATTAAAAAGCTGGAGGCTGAGGGTGTAGGACGTCCATCAACCTATGCACCGACAATTGCAACACTCTCAAACCGCACCTATGTAACCATAGAAAAAAAGCAGATTATACCAACTGAAATTGCTTTTACCGTTACCGAAATTTTAGAGAAAAACTTTCCAAATATTGTAGATATTAATTTTACCGCTGAAATGGAAGAAGAACTTGATGAAATAGCCGAAGGCAAAGTTGACTGGCAAAAACTTCTACTGGAGTTTTATGAAAAATTTATGAAACAAATCGAGGCGGGCAAAGAAAATATTGTTTCTTTAAAACTTGCAAAACCGCTTGGACGCACCTGTCCTAAATGCGGGGAACATGAGTTACTTCTTAGAAGCGGACGTTTTGGAAACTTCATCGCATGCAGTGGTTTTCCTAAATGTAAATACACAGAGCAGTGTGATGAAGAAGGCAATCCGCAAGAGAAAAAAGAGACAACTGCAGATGAAAAATGTGACAAATGCGGTGCAGATATGATTGTAAAAAATGGTCGCAACGGAGAGTTTTTAGCCTGTTCAAACTACCCTGATTGCAAAAACACTAAAAGCATTAATGTCGAGGAAAAAGTGAGTGAAACGCCTTGTCCTGACTGTGGCGGTAAAATCAGCCTCAAAAACTCTCGCAGAGGACCTTTTTGGGGATGTGAAAATTATCCTGATTGTAAATTTATTTCTAAATTTGAGCCGACGACTATTAAATGTAAAGAAAAAGGATGCACAGGTGTTTTAGCTCCTCGTACATACAGAAACAAAGAAGTGTATGAGTGTGTGAAATGTAAAGCGCGTACACCAAGAGAAGAGATAGACAAGGCATAAAAGCTACTCTCAGCCCAGGTTAAAACCTGGGTTCCGAAAAACTTTATAAGTTTACACTGCAGTAAAGTATTCTTTTTGCTCTTCGGAACCTAGGTTTTAACCTGGGCTGTGCGTTATCAAAGCCTAAAAGGCAAGGTTAAAACCTTGCTTCCGAAGAGCCAAATATAGATAAAGTCAGGATCCAAAATTAAATACATCCACATTCTATTTTGAATCCTTAACAAAAGAGGGAACACAAAATGAAAATAGGCATACTCTCCGACACCCATACCAAAGTTAAAAGAGCTAAAACAGCACTTGACTTTCTTATTCAAAACGGTGCTGAGTTTATTATACATGCCGGAGATATTGTTGAAAAAGAGATACTTGACCTGCTTGAAGAGTGCGGGAAAAAATATATAGCCGTATATGGGAACAATGATGCCCATTTAGTTGCATATCACAACAAATACCATCTCGTTCAAGAGCCTTATTATTTTAAACTGGCAAATACAAAGTTTAAGCTTATGCACCTGCCATTTTATATGAGCAATGATGCCGAAGTCATTATTTTTGGACATACGCATAAGTTTGAAGTGGAGTTTATCAAAGGGGTTCTTTTTTTAAATCCCGGTGAAGTATGTGCAAGAAACAAGCCTACTTCTGAATGTGCTATGCTTGAAGTACTCAAAGATGAATTTATAGTAAACTACTATACACAAAACAAAAAAGAAGAAAGTTACAGTATAAACAAAACTTTTTCATATAAAAGGCAAAAGCAGTGAGTGAAAAAATATTTTTATGTTCCATTTGCAACATAAACAGCGGTACATGTAAAGAAGACTGCAAGTTTTGTTCGCAGAGCGTACGCTACAAGGCAGATATAGAACGCTACAAACAAAAACCTATGGATATAATCTGCCAAGAAGCCGTGCAGGCAAGAGACAACGGTGCCCTCGGTTTTTGTCTCGTTACCGCCGACAAAGGTTTGAATGATAAAACCTTGAAATTTGTCTGCAATGTTGCAAAAGAGGTGCAAAAAGTAGCGCCTGAGCTGCGTTTGATTGCATGTAACGGTACGGCGAGTGTTGAGCAACTGCTTGTCTTAAAAGAAGCGGGTATCAAAGCCTACAATCACAACCTTGAGACGAGTGAAGCCTTTTATCCTCAGATTTGTACGACACATCCATGGAGCGAACGCTATGAGACCTGCCAAAATGTCAATGAAGCCGGTTTGGTCCTAATAAGTGGCGGAATTTTTGGGCTGGGTGAATCACAAGAAGACAGAATTTCTATGCTCGCCTCACTTAAATCACTCAATCCAACTTCTGTACCTATTAATTTTTACCATCATAATACAGCGCTTGAACTCAAGCCAAATCCCTTAACGACAGATGAAGCGCTCACACTGATAAGACTCACAAAAGAGACACTTTGCGATGCTGATAGAATTATGGTTGCAGGCGGTCGTGAGCTTATGTTTGGATCGCGTCAGGCGGAGATTTTTGAAAACGGTGCAAATTCTATTGTTATAGGAAACTACCTGACAACAAAAGGTCGAGTAATGAGTCAAGATTTAGAGATGCTCAAAGCACTCGGTCTTAATGTAGCAAAAAACGTATAAATCATTTTACGAAAGAGGAATATTTTATGAGTGACAATACAGTTCTGATTATAACCATATCACTCATTATAATATTTTCCCCTTTTATTGCCAGATTTTTACGTCTGCCGACAACGCCTATTGAGATTATTTTAGGCTCTTTGCTGGGATATATCGGCTTTTTACATGATGAACATCTTTTTGATTTAGTAGCCGAGTTTGGATTTTTATACCTAATGTTTATAGCCGGAACGGAGATTAATTTAAAAAATGTCCTCAAAACACCTGTAACAATTATGAAAAAAGCTGTTGTCTATCTTATCCTGCTGTATACTTTTTCTATTGCCTTCTCTATGCAGTTTGATTTGGGCAAAATTTTTATCGTTTTACTGCCGCTTATCTCTGTCGGACTGGTTGCCTCACTTGCAAAAGAGTATGGAAAAACTCCTTGGTTAAACCTCTCAATGACAGTCGGCGGTATAGGAGAAGTTGCCAGCATTGTAATACTCACCATCACGTCAGCAGCGCTCAAATCCGGATTTGGATTGGGACTCTTTCAAACCATTATGGCTCTTTTGGCATTTATACTTTTTATGTTTCTTCTTTTTCGCTCCATGCAGCTACTGTTTTGGTGGTTTCCCAAAGTTGCCGTCGCCTTGATGCCGCACGATGACAATAAAGAGCAGGACATTCGTCTCTCAATGGGTATATTCTTTTTACTTGTAGGCGCCATGCTTTTTTTACATCTTGAACTTGCTTTTGGCGCATTTTTAGCGGGTATATTTATTCCGACTTTTTTTGAACATAAACACGAGCTGCCTGAGAAACTTGCATCTTTTGGCTTTGGGTTTTTAATACCTATCTTTTTTATTCACATTGGAAGCTCTTTTAATCTTGATGCTCTTTTAATAAACGGGCTTATAGAAGAAGCGGTAATTATCACTGTTGTTATGGTTTTAATGCGTTTGTTTGCTTCTATGGTTTTTGTAAAAGAGCTCGGTCTTGTTGATACTATTTTATTCAGCCTTTCCCACTCTATGCCTCTGACACTACTCATCGCAATGGCAACCCTTGCATACAGTGCCAACTCTATAGACAAACTACATTACTATGCATTTATTCTCGCGGCTCTGTTTCAGGTAATAAGTGTTATGATTGTCATAAAAATAATAAATATTTACAAAAGTAAAAAGTCCTTGCAGTCTCAAAAACTTTAGTTTTTGTAGCTTTAGGGGGTTGTAGGGACTTTAGTCCCTGCCATTATAATGGGCTTTGCTCATTATAATGGGTAACATCAAAAAAAAGAGCAAAGGAGTATGTAATGGGACGTTCGGTTTTACTGCAACTCTCACGCGACTCCATACAAGAAGTACTTCAGGCACAAAATTCCATCAACAAGCAAGCTCTTTTAGACAAACATCCTTTGTTACATCAAGCCATAAAAACAACCATAAATCTCTACTTAAATGATAAACTTCGCGGTTCTTATACAAATAAAGAGAATCTCTCTTTGGCTAATGCCATCATAATCGGAGCAAAAAAAGCGGCATTTGAAGACCCTGCTTTTGCGCCCCTCTCCACTTCAGAGTATCTGCATTGTGAAATTGAACTCATCCTTGATACACCAGAAGGTATTATAAGTGAAAAAGACCCTGCGATTTTGTCCCAGACAAGGAGTTAATCCTTACAGTTTTTACATCCGCCTTTTATATAACAGGCTATTTCATACCCTTGATTCAGTCCAAGTGCTATACTTCCGCCACTCTCTTGTGTAATATCTCCTGCGACAAAAAGACCTTTGATGTTTGTTTCATAATGTTCATCATATTTTGGCTTCCCATCCTCTTCTTCTATACCCGAACTTGCCAAAAATGCACTTGGTGTTGTTCCGCCGATAGCATAAATGACTCTATCAAATATTTCCGGCTCAATCTCATTAAAAAGCACTTTGACTCTGCCGTTATCATCTTCGAGACCGTCAATATTTACACCTAAAATCGGTCGCACTTCGTTATGCGCTATGGCATTGGCAATATTTCTTTGATTTAAAGGATTTGCGCGGCGAAAAGTTTCTCTTCTGTAGCAGATTGCAACTTCATTTCTACCGACTAAATCCACGGCATATTCTACAGCACTGTCTCCACCGCCTACAATAAGAACCTTTTCACCATCTTGACACTCATCAAGGGTATAATTTACTTTCTTCTTGATACTTGGAGGTATTTTATAGCTTGGTTTATTCGGCTTGCCCATACGTCCTATCGTGATAACCACGCGCTTGGCTTTAACACTACCGCCGGCAATATTGACATTGAAATACTCATCTTTTTTTTCTATAGAGGTAACTTCTACCTGTGTTTTTAACTCAATATTATGATTTTCTATCAGTTCATCAAAAAGATCCAATGTTGTCTCTTTCGTTCCATCAACAAAAACAATGCGACCATTCAGTTCAACTTTTTGCCCTTTCCATTCTAAATCTACACGTTTGTTATCTTTATAATATTTACGTATCGTAGAGTTATGATTTACATCTTTTTCCAAAACTACAATATCATCTATACCCTGCAGATAACTCTCAACTGCAGCAGCAAGTCCTGCAGGTCCAGCACCGACAATAGCCAAATTATAAATTTTTTCCATAAAAACAACCTTTAGGACACAAAGCGCCCTTTATATATTTACATGTAGTTTAGCACACTTAAGCTAACTTGTCAGAAAACTTTGTCATAAATTTTTGTAGTTTTGGAGCAATAATAACCTGACAATAGCCTTGAGAGCTGTTAAGATTGTAGTAATTCTGATGGTAAGGCTCTGCCGGATAAACTTCAGGAAGTGGACTGATTTCAGTAACTATCTTGTTTGAATATTCCTGCTGATGTTTTGCAACAGCCTCTTGTATAACTTTTTTTTGTTCTTCATCGGCGTAATAAATTACAGAACGATATTGTGTCCCTTTATCGGCGCCTTGGGCATTGAGCATAGTCGGGTCGTGAATTTCAAAAAATATATCTAAAAGTTCACTCAGACTGATAACATCTGCGTCATAAGTAATATCTACGATTTCCGCATGCCCCGTTGCCCCTGAACAGACATTTTCATAACTGGGATTTGCTCTTGCTCCGCCGGCATATCCGCTCACAGCAGAAATTACACCTTTGACATTTCTATATACCGCTTCTATACACCAAAAACACCCACCCCCTAATACAATTCGTTCTTTTTTCATAACTTGTAATTCCTTATGCTCTCTTTTTTAGCTCATTATAGAGTTTTTGCATAAAAGGCTTTTGAACATATCCACTTAAATTTTCAAGCTCAGTTTTTTTACCGTTTTTAAAATCAAGATACATAGACGTTGAAGAATCATAAGGCACCTTGCTTGCCGTGGCTAAAGACTTTTGTACCTCATCAAATATATCTATGCCCTCTTTCTCTTTTGCAAATTCAGCGATCTCTGTTAAAAGTTTTTTTGCCTCATCATAATGTTTTTCATATATAGCACCTATGGTTGTATTGTAGTAGGCTGTAAGTGTTGCGAAGGCTGCTATAAATATATACTTTTTATAGAGTGCTTCTTTGATATTTTGCGGAGTTTTATAGCGTAAAGAAGCTCTCTCAAATATACCTGCCACAGTTTGAACTGCCTCGACATCCTCCCCTCCAAACAGTGCCGCAAAAACTTTGCCTTTTTTGCGAATTACACCGGGAGCTTCTCTATGTGCAAGTATATATATACAAGCATCCAGCACTCTGGCATCACAACATTCTCTGAGTATATCGCCGTTATTGACCCCGTTTGAAAAAGAGAGCAAAATTGAGTTTGCATCTATATGCTTTTGCAATGCCTTGCATGCATCTGCTAAATCATAACTTTTCGTACAAAACATAACCACGTCAAAATAGCCCTCTGCTTCATCAAAATTCTTTACATGTAAAGGCGTACTCCACTCTTTTTCATCTTCTTTGATTCTAATACCGTCTTTTTGTATAGCTTTCAAGTGCGCTCCCCGCGCAAAACCCACTACATCCAAACCACTCTTTGCGAATGATGCCGCCAAATATCCGCCAACACCGCCTAAACCTACTATTGCAATTCTCATAATACTCTTCTTTTTATTTAATATCATCTAACCTTGCCCTTAAACTTTTAAGCAATTCAGACCAAGTTGAAACCTGGTTTTTGAAAGACTCTTAAGCTTAAAAGACGCATAGCCTAAACTACAGAAAAAAATTTATTTTTTATTATATAATAGCATTAATAAAAAGGAGCCTTATGCCGAGAATTGACAATGAAAAATTTTATCTGGCAGCACTCAAAAAGCATGGCATAACTTCACGTGGGCTTAACTGGTCATCAGATGCACATCAATACATCCGTTTTGAAAAGATCTTAGAACTTATGCAAGACGATCTTAAAGATATATCCATTGGTGATGCAGGCTGTGGTTTTGGAGATTTTTATATCTATCTTCAAGACAGCGATATCCATATCAATAAATATACCGGCATAGATTCTCTTAATACAATATGTGAAATTGCCACAAAAAAAACAGAATGTGAAATTATACATGCAGATATAATAAAAGAAGCACTTCCTGTGGCAGATTATTATGTCTGCAGCGGCGCTTTAAATATTTTAACCCCTTTTGAGACGGAGCTTTTTATACGAAACTGTTTTGAATCGTCAAACAAAGGCTTTATTTTCAATGCTCTGTACGGCGACAAAGAGAGCGATATTTATAATTATATCAATATGAAAACAATTCACTCTCTCGCAAGTAGTTTACATGTAAAGCATATCCGTTTTGCAGAGGGCTACCTAGAACATGACATCACAGTAGGATTTTTCAAATAATGTGTGCAATTTTTGGCATCATCGGTGAATATAATGAAAATCAGGCAAAAAGTGCCCTTGCCCTTTTATCGCACCGCGGTCCGGACTACTGCGGCATAACACAGAACAAAAATCTCTTTTTTGCCCATCAGCGTCTTAGTATTTTAGACACACATCACAGAAGCCATCAACCGCTCAAACACAAAAATATTCTCCTCTCATTTAACGGCGAAATATATAATTTTAAAGAACTCAAACGTGAACTCGATTTTGATTTTCAAACACAAAGCGACAGTGAGGTCATCATTGCGGCATATCTCAAATGGGGTATTGACTTTGTAAAGCATCTCAGAGGAATGTTCGCCATTGCTTTAATGGACGGTGACACACTCTACCTTTTTCGTGACAGACTCGGAAAAAAGCCGCTTTTTTATCTTGAGGGAGATTCTTTTGTTTTTGCATCAGAGATTAAAGCACTCAAACCTTTTTTATCTACATGTAAACTGAATAATAATGCACTTTTATCCTACCTCTCTTTTTTAGCGCCGACACCTCCGCATACTTTTTATGAGGGTATAAAAAAACTCGCTGCGGGGGAATATCTTAT
>JAMORM010000009.1 GCA_027063585.1 Sulfurimonas sp.
TGCCCGTCATGCACCCGTACATCCAGCATAACAGTTTTTGGATGCGGTAGGTCCATATAGTCACGATTTCCCATCACTATATCGTTGGGAACATACAGCCCTCCCCGCTCCTGCACTTCAATTAATGGATGGCGCAATTGCATAATCTGCATAAAGTTTTCATCCTCTTTGGCTTCGACTATCATCGGTCTTGAATGTTTGTAATCCTGTGCCACTTTTGAAGAACTAACCCCCACGTCTAAATCTGCCACATAGCTAATAACTCTGTCAAAAAGAAGCGAGTATCGTCGCTCAAACAACGCCTGTAACCCAATATATCGCTCTTTTACCAAAACAACAATTTTTCGGCGATTTTTCATAATATTGTCAGAGAGTTTATCGGTAAAAGCAGACGTTATTTTGACATTATTTGTCAACTTTTTAACGCTGAAATCTGCAAAATCCTCACTCTTTTTAAATTCACTCTCAATCAATGAAAACCTATTCTTACTCAAAGAGATGTAATATCCCTCTTTTTCCAAAAGTCCCAATGTTACAAGCTTGGTAGAACTTCCTGCATTTACACTTTTAAGAAGTGCTTCAATTTTACTTATAATATCTTCCAATGCAATTAGCATAACAGCATTTTCTTTTACCAAAGTATCTATGGCTTCATCAACACCGCTCATTAAAAAGTTTTCATCAACCGTCGCATTTGTAAAACGCCGTGATATATCCAAATCTATCGTTTTTGTTATGTCCCGCAGAAATTCTTCGACCTCACTCTCATGAAAAGGCGTTTTTTGAATTTTATGTTTTTTGACATAGAGCATCAACTCTTTGACACTCACCATAGAGTCATACATATGGTTCATCTCAAATGGATGCAGTCTGCCAAGACTCAAGCGGCGTGAAAGTCTCTCAAGGTCATAAACTCCTCGCATCATTTCATCAAGGTACCTTACATGTGAGGAAACTTTCTCTATTAAGTTATAACGGCGTTCAAGTTCATCCTCTTCCATTATCGGGTTTAACAGCCGTTCTTTTAAGAGTCTTTTGCCTATAGCCGTTGCACTTTTATCAAGCATTTTTAACAGTGTAAACTCTTTTCTATCTTTGGAAATGATACCCATCTGCTCTAAAGCATTATTACCCAGGTACATAAAACGACGGTTATCTATAACACGCGGCATCGCCATCTTTTGCACTATATGATAGTCATGTTCTATCACAAAATCAATAAGAATAGCCAAAGCTTCCGTAATCATAGGAGAGCGTTCCAAATCTAAATGTTCTATGGGAGAAAGAAGCGATTGTATTTGATACACTTCTTTAAAAAGCTCATTTTGAAACTCTATTTTTGCCCGCTTGTTATTCACCGAGTAGTGATAATGTTCGGGAATTTCCAAATACTGCATCACGTGACGCTGGTCGTCAATACCGTCTAAAAACGTCACAACAATTTCACTAGTTCTGTAAACATTTAAAAGGTTAAAAACTTCATCAAGCGCATAAGCAGGATCTTCACTTGTTCCATGTGTCTCATACAGCCAAGTTTTACCCGTTGTTACATCGATGGCAGAGTAACCAACTGTGTAAATATCACGAAATTTATCAATCAAAATGGAAACAATGTAGTTATCATCATTATCGACAATATGCTCAAAATTGGTACCGGGTGAAACAATTTGTGAAATATAACGACTGATTTTAGGAGGATTTCCCTTTTGCTTTACGACAATAACCGTATACTTCTGCTCTTGAATCAAACGGTTGAGATAGCGCTCAAAAGAAACGGCAGGAACACCGGCAAGCAGAGGATTTTTTTCAGAATTGTCTATAATTTTTTTATTTTTTTTCGTAAGCTGTATATTTAAAAGCTCGGCTATCTCTTTGGCTTTACCAATCTGTTCATCATCATTGTTAACTTCATACACTTCAAAAAAAGTACCGATTTCCATAAAAACAACAGTATCCTGCCCATACTTCTGCTCAAAAAATCGCTGTAAATCAAAATATATTTGGGTTAAAAGTTTCTCTTTATTGTTTAATATTTTACTAACATCTGATGACTGCATATAACTCTTTTTGAATCTTTTATAGTATCGTGATTATATCATAAGAAGGATTTAAAATGCTGAACAAGAAGACATCTGAAAAAAACCTATCTTTTTTTGATTTTAATTGTAGTATATTTATAATATAACTTTTATATTATTGAAAGATTTACTATAAAAATACTTTACTTCCAAGCTGCCTATGCGGCAGTTTACAATTTGTAGGTGCTAAAAATGCAGTCTCTGGACTTCCAAGCTGCCTATGCGGCAGTTTACTTGAATTAGTAAATCAACTTGTTCAAAAGCTTCTTCCAAGCTGCCTATGCGGCAGTTTACTACTTATCATTATATCGCTGGAACTGTCCAACCTTCCAAGCTGCCTATGCGGCAGTTTACCATTTATCTATTTTATACCGTCCGTTATGGGACTTCCAAGCTGCCTATGCGGCAGTTTACTTATAGTGTCTGGAGATGGACATGCTGAGGCTCTTCCAAGCTGCCTATGCGGCAGTTTACCAGACGAGGCAGGAGTAGAACTCAATTCAAGCCTTCCAAGCTGCCTATGCGGCAGTTTACTTTTAGTAAAACTTGCTTTAATTGTACCTTTTCTTCCAAGCTGCCTATGCGGCAGTTTACCAGAGTCTTTGTTTGAAGAGCTTGAAGAAATCCTTCCAAGCTGCCTATGCGGCAGTTTACACATATTCATAGTCTGAAACTTTATAGTTATTCTTCCAAGCTGCCTATGCGGCAGTTTACCAATTTGTTCTCCTCAAAATTGGCTTATTCTTCTTCCAAGCTGCCTATGCGGCAGTTTACAGTCACCTTTAATGTCACCTTTAAAAGACATATCTTCCAAGCTGCCTATGCGGCAGTTTACTTGCATATAATATTCTAAACAAAGATGAGAAACTTCCAAGCTGCCTATGCGGCAGTTTACCAACAAAAGCCGAAGAAGCTGCATTTGTTACACTTCCAAGCTGCCTATGCGGCAGTTTACTGTTTCCGAATCTATGCAGGTTTAAGTTTAAACTTCCAAGCTGCCTATGCGGCAGTTTACTATACGTGTAATCTCTACTTAGACGCTCAACACTTCCAAGCTGCCTATGCGGCAGTTTACAGAGTCGTAAAGAAAACCAACCCTGCCTGTTCCTTCCAAGCTGCCTATGCGGCAGTTTACTTTTTTTGATACTGAAAATAAAATAAAAATTTCTTCCAAGCTGCCTATGCGGCAGTTTACTGTCTGACTTTGAACTAAATCAAGAAGAAGACCTTCCAAGCTGCCTATGCGGCAGTTTACACAAAGAGCGAAAAATAGATAAAAGTCATTTACTTCCAAGCTGCCTATGCGGCAGTTTACTTATCAAAAGGTACAAAAAAACAACTATTTATCTTCCAAGCTGCCTATGCGGCAGTTTACTTTTCCCAAGAAAAGGAATATTACATAAAATACTTCCAAGCTGCCTATGCGGCAGTTTACACATATACAAATACAACAGGTAAGCCAATAATCTTCCAAGCTGCCTATGCGGCAGTTTACAACAAAAAAATACTTGGGAAGCACCTTGACATCACAAAAGAAAGCAATTTAAGAAATTATACCTTTATTTTTTATATATTTAAAAAACCTCCAAAATAGGGGTTACTAAACATATTCAAAAATTAAAGGTTATTTTTAAAACCATGGAATTGTAGCATTTTTACTCAAACCAAATGTATCAAAATCTCCTTTTTTTTCCTTGTCTTGTAATATTCCAAATGCGATAAATCTTCTATGTAATTGACCATTAGACATACTTACAAGTTCTACAAAAGGATTATCTAAACCTTTTTGAAGCATCTGTATTTTGTATTTTTTTACATCTTCTTCAGGGATAGTTCCTCTTTTTATAAGCCGTCTCAGTTTAGCTTCAGTCATATTTTGTTGTATTCTTGAAACTGTCCGGTATTGCACTACACTTGGAATAGCTTTTATACTAGAAACTTTACAGTTTTTAGCATACTGACCTAGCCACTCTTTTGCCTCTAACTTTATAAGAGCCTCTTCTGAACCATGAATGCGTAAAAGCCTACCAAGTTTTAATCTATATTCGGGAAAGCTCGCACCAATATTTTTTGACTTCAAATCATATAGGCGTTTATGAAAAGCACTATACACTTGATTCAATAATATATTTTCTCGTATCTCTTTATTTGGCATTAATTGTATTTCTATGTAATGGGTCATCTTTTTACCTCTCTGGTATCAATCTTAGTAACATACGCCAAACCTTTTTTACCAAGATGAAAGCTTGAAACTCCTGCGTTTTCTATATCTTTTTTTAAAGTTTTAGCTTCATCTCTTGAAATATCAATGAAGATTTCTAATGTACCACTAGCTTTGGTTAACATTGAGGTTACTTGTCCCTCTCCTTCTTTAAAACTTTTAGCAATATATGGATTTCCAAAAATCTTTTTTTTCTCACCTGTTGTAAAACGGTTCATAAAATCTTTTTTGGTAAATAAGCGTTTTGAAATACCTGTAATCGTTCCTGTTTTGGTCATAACTGAACTTAAATCATATTCTGATGAAAGTCTCTCTAATTGTAAATAAAGAGCAGAACAGTAAAAATTTAGAGGAACAACTTTGTCTTTATTATTTTTATAGTTTGTACCTTCAAATTTTTTTTCTAAAACTTCAAGAGCTTCAATCACTCCATTTTTATTATTTAATGCTTTTAATTTACCAAGCTCTGCAAATCGTTCAGAAATAACTAAAGGATCAAGCATGATATTTTTTTCTATCTTTTTACCATAAATAATAAATTCTAACAACTCATCAACATCTAATGCCAAAACTCCCCAAAATTCTTTGGAATAATCAGAAATAAACATTTTATCATCCGTTTTTATCATGCCAGTATAGGAATTTTGATCTGTATTTCCTGACATATTTCGTAGATAAACAAGTTCACTATTTTTCACTTTAACATCATCTTTAAAAGTAACCAAAGGCTCGATATCTTTAAAATAATAATTCTCATCTTTTTGTGCCTGATAAAGCTTTCTTTGCTCTCCTATTAATCGATTTAAAATACCCATGACTGTACTATGTGTAACATCTCGAAAGATATAATTTTCACTTTTTTTCAAAGCAGAAATAGACCCTATAAATTTTCTTCCTTTTTTTGGCAAGACTTCATCATTGCTACCATCAAGAAAAGAGTTTCGCCATGAAGCCTCATACTCTATTTCTATTTTCATTACTTCTCTTTCTCATAAAAATAGCTTGCATACGGAGATTTTGGCATATTAGAAATACTACTTTCATCCTCTTTAATTCTCATCATTTTAGAACTGTCATTATAATCTACTATCACTTCATCAACATACATATAAGATTTTGCTTGGCGAATGGTAAGTTCTTTTAATTTACTAAGTGTTGCGTCTATCAAGACATCTATAGCATCACTATTAAGTAAAATCCCTACTTCACCCTCTTCAAATATAGTACCATTTCTTACATAATTTTCGTGAAATACGGCTTTTGGAGAACGATTTTTTTTATCAATAGAAGCAATGTATTTTTCAACCAATTGTGCTACTTCTTCTCCTTCACCTGTTTTTATAGACATAGAAGCTCTATCAAATTTTTTATCCAAAGATATAAACTCCAACTGCTCAATACTAATCGAACCGTATGAAATATATTCTGTATCACCAAATGTTGTTTTAGAAAAGAAAGATGAGCTATCTCTTTCTCCTGCTTGTCCAAACTGTTCAAAATTTCCATTGCCTAATTGGTCAACAAAATCTTCTAGAAGCAAGGGGCTTGTTCTTTTGTTTTGACTTGCAGGAACGACATATCCACGGACTAAACCTGTCATAGATGCTATGAGATTTTTAATATTTTTTTCGCTCGCATAATGCACATCAAATGCCTGCTCACGAAACAAGTGATGACGAACACAGTTTTGGCTAATATATAAAGGATTCTTTTTAAAATCAAGATCTGTTGCCTCTTTTTTATATTTGTATCCCGTATCTTTCTCTTTACCTGATAAATTTGTATATCCACGAAGTTTAGGCATTGTATGATTATCTACTGTTTTACCACCATCTCCGACTAAAGTAGTTGGTCCATTCCAATTCACTACTCCATGACCTTTAGCTATTATTTTAAAATCAACACTTCTTATACCTGTTATTTTTTCTGCTTTCATTCTTCTTTTCCTTTTATTTTGTTAATTGTCGTAACGATAATATGCCTATAGGTTGTTTTAAACCCATGGCATAATATTGTGCATACTCATGCGGCTCACAGTTTACTTTTTCTAAATCTTTCAATGTATAGCTCAAATAAATAGGTGTATTCGGGTCTCTCGCATCTATTCTTAATATTGCGTCAGTATATGCTTTTTGAGTACCTTTTATATTGTGATGTTTTTTTGCCATAAAAGCCAAAAGATTTTTTTGAGAATCAGGTTTCCCATCAAATCCATAGCCCTCAATAATCGAACTCTCTAAAGTTATTGCATCTTCAATATCTTCATAAGCATACTTATCAAAAATCTCAAATTTATCAGCACTTTCTATTTTACATTGTGCCATCTGAACAAACAAGCTATTACCTCGTAGTGAATTTTTCTTTATCTTTACGCCTCCTTTTTCATCTTTTTTACTATTTGGAAAACTTTTTGGGTCAAGTATATTCTCATCTATAATTTCTACACTTTTTTTAAGAGCAGAAATTAAATCTTGACGAATAAACTTTTTTGCATTTTCATCTTTATAAAATGTTTCATAAAGTGTATAGATCTCATTGATAGTATAGCTCTCTTTTCTATTATTGTCTAGAAATTCATACCAAACTTTACTGCTCTGTAAAGCATCTAAATCTTTTAAAAAATGGGAACTTCCATCTTTTGATTTACCATTTTTTACCCCATCGGTTATAGCGATAGTGTAGACATTTACATCACTATTTTTACCAAATCTATCAAGCCGTCCCAGTCGTTGTAAAAAATTCTCTGCATGAGTCATCTCACTTATCATCTTGTCACAAGTGATGTTAAGCGATGCCTGTATAACGGGACCTGATCTTAACACATCATACTTTTTCGTTCCCTCTTTTTTAAATGCGTCAAATATTTCATCAAAAAGATGTTTTTTATCTTTTGGTATAAATTTCGAGTGAAATAAAATAGCATTCTCCTTAGCTTGATGCTCTATAAAACTGCGTTGAGCCATAATGGCTGTATTGCTAATAACAAAAGTATTTTTACTATTTTGTTCTAACATCAAAGGATTGGTAGATTCATCTTTGTCATCATACTCTACAAACTCTATTTTATAATCAGAGTTATTAAAACTTTTCATCTCCACCATCGCTTCATCATTTAATCGTAAAAATTCTTTAACAAACAAAGGGTTTGGCGTTGCAGAAACAAGTAATGTATTTGGATAGCTTTCATCTGTCTGTTGCATCTTTTTAGCCTCTATAAGTTCAGCAAAAAGTAGGTTAAAGCCTTGCATATTAATATATTCATGATACTCATCAAATACTACATGAGCATTCATAAAATCCATAAAAGTTGTAATATACTTGTGTGTGGTAATACTATTTACTATCTGGTCAATAGTCGTAATAACAATATCAGAACTAAAAAGTTCATTTTCAGGTGTATCTTCTTTCTCCTCTTTACCATCGACTCTTCGCTTTTTTATCTCACCTGTTACGATCTCAAGCGAGCTGTTAGGTAGATACTCATCACTACCCAAATCAGCATAAATTCCTTCACAAACCTGTACTCTTGGACAAACCCAATAAATGCGTTTAGCCGATGTCTTTAATGCCCACTCTAAAGCAATCTTGGTTTTTCCACACCCTGCTGAACCTTTAAGCACTCCTATATTTATCTCTTCATCGGCTAACTCTTGGGCTACCTTTTTTTGCTCTTTATTTCGTTCACTATTTGGATATCTATTTTCAAAACCATCAAGGCAATCTTTTATTTGAGAAGATAATCCTCTATCTTGATGTAAAGCTCTATCCATCAAACTCTCTAATGTTTTATTGTCAATATAACTTTCTAGCTCTTTTGCAGTAAGCCCAGAAACAAGTCTATCTGCTGTTACAATAGCTGTTCTAGCTATCGCATTTTTTGCGTTTATACCAATATTGAGTTTATAGCCCTCTAATTTCTCTTTTAAAGAGTAACGTTTATATTTTGGTAAATCAATACCTTCTAATTTTTCCTCAATATCATCAAAACGAGGGATTTTTATTGTACTTATTTTTAAATCTATCTCATCATAACTATTGGAAAGCTCATCTATGCTCGCAAAAATACCTTTTAGATTATCAATCGTATCACTATAGATCTTTTCAAAATTACTCATTTTATTGAAAATACCCACTACACCTTTTATTTCATATTTTTTACCTCGTAAAGGTTTAGCATGATGCCAATAAACAGCGTGTTTTATAATGTCTAAAGTTTTAGTATTGTTCAATATATTAGCATCAAATAGTATTTCACACAAAAGTAAAGAAAATTCATTATGACGAGGATATTTTTGCCATGAGAATTTACCTGTTTTTTTATCAATATGCTCTCCTTCTTCAGGAATCTCTTTAAACTTCTTATTTAGTTTTATCCAATCTTGAAAACCAATATCTATCTTCCCTATATCATGCCAACACCCTGCTATATATACAACTTCTCCTAATTTATCATCAGGCACTATCTTCTCAAATAAGCACTTTGCCACATAACCCACAGCAAAAAGATGTTGGTCTAGCCGTTGTCCATTTGTATTTGCATATATCTTACCTATCATTATCTCTTTCTCCCCTATAAATCTTTTGGTCACTCCATAATGCACAGGAACAACACCATTTTCATCAAATTCATCTCTGTTTCCGACAACCCATAAAAAATCACTTCTACTTCTACTGCGTATCCAATGACAACTCACAGCCGTACTCTTTGAAGCTGTCTTTCTAAGTAATTTTTGCACAGCATTCAAACCCTCTTTTGTTATAATAGTTTGCCAGGTATTACTGCCTATTCTATTGGCAAAAGAATCTAAAATTCTTCTTGTTTTTTTGAGTGCATTTTTTTCACATTGGGAGATAAATGTCACCATCATAGTGATGACTTAATATAATAAAGGGAAGCATTTTGTACTTCATTAAACATAAAATCTAAAGCTTTATGTTCAACAAAAGTCTGTAGGCATTGAGAACGAAACTCTTTTTCACTCTGTTTTTCTTTTGCACAGATAAAAGCCCAAGGTAAAATAAGTGCATCTTTAACAAGATCAGCTACATCAAATACCAATGCGCCTCTTCTCGTTTTTCCGTGCATTACTGCAAAACCATGTGAAATACCAAGAACCCACAATGTTGTAGCACCCAAGCCATAGGCTAAATAATTTCCATGATCCAAAAAAGCATTAGCACCTTCTGCTTTAGAATGTTCACGAATGAAACCCAATTGATTAGTCTTTTTCGCTGCATATTTATAAAGTTTTTTAGTAAGATCTGCTTCAATTTGTAGTAGTTTTCCCACACTATGGGCATTAACTATATTTTCTAATGATTTGTCAAACTCATTTTTCAATTCTGCTATATTAAAACCTTCAAGTTTTAATTCTCTATCTTTTGCCCAGACTTTTTGTATAAAAGTTATTCTCGCTATTTGAAAACGTTTTGCTGTATCTAATCTCTTTGTTTCATCAAACCAAAACTGCATCCAACCTTGAATATATTCTGTCGGTCTATATTCGCTTTGAGGTGTAAACCATTCAATCTCGGTTGCCATTAAAAGAGGAGTTGCTCCACCTCCGCTAAAACCGACGAGAACACCTGCCTGAGCAAGCATTCTCATTGCTGCCTGAGTTATAGACGTACCCGTTCCTAGTAGTAAGCATGTAGTATTTGCAATAGGAATATTCCAATACTGATATTCTTTTTCATTTTCACTAAGATAAAGTACTCGTCCGTCTTTTTGTACTACACGACACATTTCTAGGTAATATATATTTGCTCTTTTAGAGTGTAAAATAGCTTTTAAGTCTGTTAAAGATTCCATAATAGAAAATGATAACATATTTTGTTAAAAAAACATCAAGCTACATTAATAAAAATTTAATTGGAGAAAGAATTCTTCAAGTGGTGGACGAGGAGAGATTCGAACTCTCGGTACAGTTACCCATACGCATCCTTAGCAGGGATGTGGTTTCAGCCACTCACCCACTCGTCCTTTTGAAGACCGAGATTATAGTACTGTTTTCATAATATCTAGCTTAAAGTTATAGTTTTTTTATTTTGTTGTATAATACATAATAAAGTACGAGGAGAGGATATGAAAAAACTACTTTTTTATCTTAGTATTTGTATTTTCATATATGCAGATACTTATCCCTCTTTTACACAGCAAGAACTTAAAAAAAGTAATATTGCCGACTATGTCAATACTCTTGTAAAATACAAAAAGCTCTCAAAAACACAACAACTACGGCAGATAAATTTTTATCTCAACCAGATGCTTCCACAATACGATGTCATCACACAACATAAAGAAGATCAATGGGCAACACCAAAAGAATTTTTAAATCTCGGCTATGGAGACTGTGAGGACTATGTGCTAATTAAATATTATTCACTTATAAAACTCGGTTTTGATGAAAGAAAACTTTTTTTAACCTTAGTAAAAGAGCATTATTCTGGCGGTTATCATATGGTTTTAAGTTATTTCAACAAAAAAGGTCTGCCACCACTTGTGCTTGACAATTTAAGTTACAAAATTTTGGATTTAAACAAAAGAAAAGACCTAACACCTCTCCTTTTTATCAACAGTACAGGTGTTTACAAGACAAATAAGTACTATAGACTTAAAAAAGTTGCAGACAAATACAAAGAATTTGAAGAAGTTCAACATAAAGTCAAACAAAATTTTTAAATCAATGCTAATATTTTCGAAACAACTGCAGCAGGATTCTCAGCCTGATAAATAGGACGTCCTACGACTATAAAATCTACAAGTGCCTCTTTTGCATAGGCAACATCTGCAACTCTTTTTTGATCGCCTGCATCTTCACCAAAAGGACGAATTCCAGGTGTTAGTGTCATAAAATCTGCACTTGTAATCTTTTTAATAGATGCAGACTCAAAAGCCGAACAAACTACACCGTCAAGCCCGCTTTGCATCGCATCTTTTGCAAATTGGTCAGCTTTTGTAGCTATATCACTTGCGTAAACCTCTTGAAACTCTTCTTCACTAAAAGATGTAAGAGCTGTTACGGCCAAAACAAGTGGGCGCTTCTCATATTTTTCTAAGCGTTGCATTACAGTTTTCATAGCACGTTTTCCGGCACTTGCATGGACATTAAACATATCAACACCAAGTCCCATTATTGACTCGGCAGCATCTGCCATAGTATTTGGTATGTCATACAGTTTAAGGTCTAAAAATATTTTAAAATCAGGGTTAATTTGCTTGATGGCTTTTAAAAAATCTTCACCATCACGAATGTAAGTACGAAGTCCGACTTTAAGCCAGACATCATACTCTTTTATTTTTTGTATCAGTGCTAAATTTTCTTCTTTTGTAGGTAAATCAAGGGCAACGCATAATTCCATACTGACTCTTTATAGTTTATTTATGAAATTATAACATACATGATTGCACAATACTTTGTATTTTTGCAACAATACTAGGATCTTCCAGAGTAGAAATATCTTGAGTAATTTCCTCGCCTTTTGCGATCGAGCGAAGAATTCTTCTCATAATTTTCCCACTTCTTGTTTTAGGTAATCCCGGTATAAAAACCATATCATCACAAAGAGCAATATTTCCTATCTCTTTTTTAATGATACTATTGATGGCTTTTACTTCTTCTACCTCATCGGCAATACCTTCATCTGATTTGAGTACAACATATGCAAAAATGCCTTCACCTTTAAGTTCATGCGGTTTACCTACAACGGCAACCTCAGCAACATTAGGATGTTTTTTAATAGCTGCTTCAATTTCAGCAGTGCCCATTCTATGACCGCTTACATTAATAACATCATCCGTACGACCGGTAATTGTAATATATCCGTCTTCGTCATAAATAGCACCATCACCCGTAAAGTAAACAGGTTTACCCTCTTTTTTCACATCACCAAAGTAAGATTTCACAAATCGCTCTTCATCTCCCCAAACACCACGAATCATTGAAGGCCAAGGACGTGTTACACACATGTAACCGCCTTCTCCAACTTCAACTTTTTCACCACTCAGAGGGTCTAAAATCTCTGCCATAATTCCAGGAAGAGGGAATGTCGCACATCCCGGTTTAATAGGTGTTGCCCCTGGAAGCGGAGAAACTATATGCCCTCCTGTTTCAGTTTGCCAGTAGGTATCAACAATAGCGCATTTACTGCCACCTACCTCTTCATAGTACCATTTCCAAGCCGGCGGATCAATCGGCTCACCCACAGTTCCAAGAACTTTCAAGCTACTAAGATCATATTTAGCCGGTTCATCTTCACCCATTTTATGAAGTACACGAATGGCAGTAGGTGCAGTATAAAACTGATTAATTTTATACTCTTCGACCATTTTCCAAGGACGCCCTGCATCAGGATAGGTAGGCACACCCTCAAACATTACTGTTGTTGCACCCATAGCAAGAGGACCGTAAACTATATAAGTATGCCCTGTAATCCAACCAACATCGGCAGTACACCAGTATGTATCATTCTCTTTTACATCAAATACCCATTCCATAGTCATTTGTGCCCAAAGAATATATCCCGCAGAGTTATGTTGCACCCCTTTTGGTTTCCCTGTTGATCCTGAAGTATAAAGCAAGAAGAGAGGATCTTCACTATCCATAACTTCAGGTTCACAATGTACATC
>JAMORM010000010.1 GCA_027063585.1 Sulfurimonas sp.
TCTAGTTTCTTTGCAACACTGTCATTTATCCAGATGTGATTTGTTGCTTCTATATCTCTAAGCATTACATTGTTTGTTGAAGCTGTCTGTGTAGAAGTTACATAGCGGCCAGTTATCATTCTAAAACTGTTTTCTTTGACTTTAAAATCATAACTATCATGCCAGGTTGGCAATGCATCACTGCCATTTTTTGCAAGTTTTTCTATGTAACATTTTACTCTATATTTTTTATCTACACTGTAGTAACGTTTTTCTTCCGGATAATATTCATAAAGATTATTGCCTAAATTTTTTTGTTTCTCTATAAAGGGATGCCATACTCCTTTTGTTTTTAGAGAGCTATAAACTTTATATCCAAATTGCTTTGTAATAAGGTTTCTATTTCTTTCACTTACATTATTCCTGTATAACTCGGCTAAATCATACCCACCTTCTTCAAAAGCTTTTACTTTCCCTAATTCTGCTATACTATCCTGTAAATCTTCATCATATTTTGCACTCACTTCAAAAAGAGGAACTGAGAGTTTTTTGCCTAAGCCTTTTAAAATATCTTGCATAGTTTTACTCTCATAAAGCGGTTTTATCACTTCATTTCTTAAAGCCAATGATGGTTCAAGTCTGTTAAAACTCACAACCATATCTTCACGCTCCAGGTAAGTACACTCCGGAAGTATCACGTCTGCCATCATTGCTGTATCACTTGGCATTGTGTCAAGTACGACAACTAAATCCATCATTTCAAGCATTTTCTTTGTTTTTGCAATATTTGGCATATTTTGCATTAAATTATGTTTACGAATAAACATTGCTTTTATCGGGTATGGAACACTCTTGGAGATGACTTTATCTCTAAAGTTTAGCCAGCTGCCCCCTTTACTGGAGCCATAAATAATACCATCTAAATCAAATCTTCCCTCTGCTGCATTATATAAAGGCTCTATTATCTCTTCTTGATTTAATTTTATTGGCTTACCAAAAATAATGCCGCCTTTACGGTTTACGCTTCCGGCAAGTGCATTTATCAGAACCATTGCTCTACGGAATTGAAAATCATTTTGAGACCAAACACTTCTTCTCCCCAAATAATAAAGTGGATTTTTTGCACTAAAAAATTCTCTTGTCACCTGCTCTATTTTCTCTGCAGGTATATGGGTTTTACTCTCTGCCCATTTTGCGCTATATTTATGAAGCAAAATATGTTCTTTAAGTTTATCAAAATCGTCAAACTTTTCTTTTACATATTCCACATTATAAAGCTTGTCTTTTATTGCAATATAAATCATACTTAAACAAAATGCCAAATCAGTTCCAGGATTTATAGGTAAAAATTCATCTGCTTTTATAGCAGTCATTGTGCATCTAGGATCTAAAACAACAAGTTTTTGCTTTGTATGCAACATATCGACACTATCAGGCATTATTAGAGATTCGTATCTATTTGCTCCACTGATTATAAGATAATCACTCCCAGCCACATCCATTTCACCTATATCACCAATAGTAAGCTGCGTAGCACCGAGCTTGGTATTTAAACAAATAGAACCCTCATCTAAAAAATTTGCACTTCCTATTTTTCCACCAAAAAATTTGATATATTCATCTTTATTAAATCCCTCACCATTGCAGTAGGCAATCGTTGAACGATTGTCTTTTTGCTCGTCGATTATCTTAACTAATTTTTCTTTTATATATTCATTTGCCTCATCCCACGTCACTCTTTTATAATTCCCAGAACCCCTTTTGCCTAATCTGATAAGAGGATACTTAAGTCTATCTTTGTCATATACAGCTTGTATGCCAGCATTACCTTTTGGACAGAGCATATTTCTTGATTTTGGAAAGTATTGGTTTGGATTGAGTTTTGTAATCGTACTATTTTCAACTCTGGCAAAGCCAGCACATTTATTTCTGCACATATTGCAAAGATAAGGTATGTTTTTTACATTGCGATTAAGGGTTGTTTTTGTAGTAATGAATGGATTTGCAAGAGATGAAGTAGCATATACACAAAGTGATACGCTACCCTGTAAAAATTTTCGTCTAGAGGTTTCTATGATTTTCATAGATATATTGTAGCACAGTTAGCTACAATATATATTAAAAATATTAGTGATCTCCACCCTCTAAGTCAAACATTTTTTGACCAAAATAG
>JAMORM010000011.1 GCA_027063585.1 Sulfurimonas sp.
TCTATTGCTTATCCACTTGTTTTAGGACTGGTATTTGCATTTTTAGGCTATAAAATATTTGAGAAAAAAGATTTAGTATAAGGAGTAGAAATGGGTAAGATATTTATTGCGTTATTATTGTTTTCGAGTTTACTGTTTTCGCACGAGATAAAGTTTGATAAAAATTCTAGAGGATTGGTAAGACACCTGAAAGTATATAAGAATCCAAGCTGGGTATCTGAAATAATTCTTGCAGATGGGAAAAGAGTGCTTTTTTCTTCACCAAAAGGAATGTTTGAATTTTATTTTCACCCAGCTGGGTGGTATAGCCTGTATCATTTGAAAGGCGAAAGTGATTTTAAAGCAATCTATGTAACAGATTTTAAAACTTCAAAAGCCATAAATGCAAAAGGTGCTTTTTTTGTTTTCGGAAGTGATATTACTTCACCAGGCGGAGATGATTTGGTTCCTTTTGATTCTTATAAAGCAGCTGAAGAATTTTCAAAAAAACATCATGGATCAAGAATACTTAGTTTTAAAGAAGTAAGTTATGGCCTTATAAAATTTTTAAATGGAGCACAATAATGAATAAGCCTACGCCAATAGATGAAGAGATACAACTAGATCCAAAAAGATACATTGTGAGTGAAACAGATGCAAAAGGAAAGATTACTTATGCAAATGATTATTTTATGGAAGTGAGCGGTTATACTCAAGAAGAGCTTATTGGTAAACCACACTCTATTGTGCGTCATCCGGATATGCCAAAAGTTGTTTTTAAGCTGCTGTGGGAAACAATTAAGCAAGGTAAAAACATTAATGCTGTCGTTAAAAATCTTGCAAAAGACGGGCGCTACTATTGGATTTTTACAGAATTTGAAATAAGAAAAGATACAGATACGGGGGAAATCATAGGGTATCATGCTTCAAGAAAAACTATCTCTAAGCATGTTATAGAAATTATTGCAGACTTATATGCAAAACTCTTGGAAATTGAGAAAACAGAGGGTGTAGATGCAAGTGAAAAATATCTTATTAAATTTCTAAAAGAGCAAGGTGATGATGTTGAATTTGCTAACATAATGGAAGAAATACATAAGTTTTACTAAAATTATAACGGATGAAGTAGCATGAAATTATTTGTTTTTAGTATAGCGCTACTTCCGACACTTCTTTTTTCAAATCTCCTCCAAGAGGTTATAGACGCTGCTCCTCTTTACGCTACTTTGAAATTGCCAAACGGTGTGTATGAGGGAAATATTCATATTAACAAACCACTTACTATTGAAGGGGTGGGAGAAAATACTGTTATAAAGGGGAATGGAAAAGGAAGTGTTGTTTTCATTACAAGCTCTAATGTTACACTGAGGCATTTACATATTGTAAACAGTGGGATGGATATGCAGAAAATTGATGCAGCTATATCAATGCAACAGGTACAAAACTGCAAGATTGTTGATTGTAATATATCTGATGTTTTGTATGGTATAGATATGGATAGAGTGGATAGTTCAGAGATTGAGCACAATTATATTACAACGAAGAAGAATACTTTACCGCTAAGAGCAAATGCACTGAAGCTTTACTATGCGCATCATAATATCATCAAGTCAAATACAATCAAAAATGTAAGAGATGTAACACTTAATTATTCCCATTATAATCTTTTTGAAAACAACATTTTTACAGGTAATCGTTTTGCAACGCATCTTTCTTTAAGTAACAACAATACTTTTCGTGCCAATCATTATAAATATAATTCTGTTGCCATGATGTTTATGGGAGCGAAAAATACAAAAGTAATAGAAAATGAGATACTGAGTTCCAATGGTGCTGCAGGTATTGGTGTGATGATAGGGGATGTTGCAAATTTTATTTTTAAAAAAAACAAAGTAAGTTTTAACGCCAAAGCTCTTTATATACAGGGACAAGAAAAAGCAAAAGGGATGAAGCGATATTTTGTCGGGAATGAAATCTCTTATAATGGTGAAGCTCTGCATTTTCATGCTTCTATTAAAGATAATACGATTAGGAACAATAAGATATTTTCAAATATCAATGATGTTGTAAAGGATGCCGGTGAAAACTTTGAAGCTTCTAATGTCGTCGAGTATAATTATTGGGATAGATATGAAGGCTTTGATAAAAATGGCGATGGTATAGGAG
>JAMORM010000012.1 GCA_027063585.1 Sulfurimonas sp.
TAAATTAGCTATTTTATAATACTGATAATACAGTCCCTTTCTTTTTAAAGTGTATCGTAAATCTTTAAGTGCTTGAAGCGATTCTATCTCTTGTAGAGCGATAATATCAGCATTAATTTCTTTAATGACTTTTGCAATATTTTTTAATTTAATTTTATAGTTTGTATCATTCCAATTTGATTTTGTATATGGAATATACTCTTTATATTCATGGCCGTTTCGTTGTAAATCAAAAAGATTTTCGACATTATATGTTGCTATTTTCAAAGTTTTTTCTCCATAAACAAAGGATACCAGCAAAGCTAGTAAAACTATAAGTTTCACTTTTTAATACCGTTGAGTCTTAGCAGTTGGCTTGTATCTGCATCTCTGCCCATCAGTGCATGATAGAGCTTTTGCATACTTTGTGAACCGCCACGATGCAAAATAATGTTTTGGTACTGTTTTGCCGTCGGTGAATGAAATATGTTTTCATCAACAACAGCATAAAAAGTATCAGCACTTAGTACTTCTGCCCATTTGTAACTATAATATCCTGCTGCATAGCCGCCTGAAAATATATGTGCAAAGCCGTTTTGAAATTTATTGTATTTTGGCGGTTTTATAAGTGCTGTTTTTTCTCGTATAGTGTCTAGTAAGTTTTGTACTTCTTCACCTTGGTACACTTTTGTATGCAGTTCAAAATCAAAGAGTGAAAATTCTAATTGTCTGAGCATCCCCATAGCAGATAAAAAGTTTTTACTTTTTACAAGCTTGTTTATCATTTCATCGGGGATTATTTCATTTGTTTTGTGATGTTTTGCAAATATTTTCAGTATTTGAGGTTCATAAGCAAAATTTTCTAAAAATTGGGAAGGAAATTCAACGGCATCCCACTCAACACCGTTTACCCCGCTTACTTCGTTTTCATTGACTTCACTGAGTATGTGGTGCAAAGTATGACCTGTCTCATGAAAAAGAGTAACGACATCATCATGACGAAGTAGTGATGGATTTGTATCGCTAGAGGGTGGAAAGTTACACACTACAAAAGCAGAGGCAAGTTGCTGATTGCCTTTTTCATCGTTACAATGCGTTTGCCAATTATGCATCCATGCACCTCCGCGTTTTGATTCCCTTGCTTCTAAATCAAGATATATTCTTGCTTTTAAAGTGTCATTTTCATAAACATCATAGGCATAAGCTTTTTCGTGCCATAGTTTTTCATCTACCTGCTTACATGTAACATTAAATAGTTGATTTAAAAAGGTAAACATTCCTTCAACAACATTTTTCTGCTCAAAATAGGGACGATACTCTTCTTCATCTATGTCATACTGGGCTTTTTTTAGTATTTCAGCGTAATAAGATGTATCATGACTTTCTAGTTTATGTGGTGCTATATTTTGCAGTTCTTGAAGCTCATTATTTGCCTGAGGAATGGAATCTTCTAGCAAATTATTTAAGAATCCCAATACACTTTTTTCGTCTTTTGCCATTTTGGTAGCCAAGGATAGTTCTGCATAGTTTTTAAAACCTAGCAAATTACTCATCTCATGACGTAATTTTAGTAACTCATCAATGATATGTTCATTTTGCGGTGCGCGGGATACATAGGCACGATAAAGTTCTTCTCTTATTTTTCTGTTGGGTCCATAGGTCATATAAGCTATATAAGAGGGCATTTGCAGTGTAATTTTATATTTTGTTACACCATTATCCTCATATTTTGCATTTTCGATTTCACTTTGTGGCAGTCCTTTAATATCATCTTCATTTGTAATAATATATTCGTATGCATTTGTTGCATCAAGCAGGTTTTGAGAAAAATTATTGGCAAGTTCACTCTTTTTTATGTTAATTTCTTGCAGTCTTTTTTTTGTCTTTTTATCAAGATGGGCACCGCTTAACTCAAAATGCAAGATATTTAATTCTAAAACTCTTTTTTGCTCAATATTAAGTGATGTTATTTCATTTTGTAAAATCTTTTTGTATGCATTGTATATATCAATATTTTGTGAAAGTTGCGTTGAGTATTCTGTAATAAGCGGTAATGATTCTGTATAGACTTTTTGCGTTATTTGGGAGTTGTTTACAGAGTTAAGATGTGATAATGGTGTAAAAAATTGTTCCAAATATTCATCCATCATCTCCAAGGGTTTTACAAAATTTGCATAGGTTTTTTTTTCTTGTTTGAGTAGATTTTTTATTTTATTATTGTTGTCATCTAGTCGCTGTGTTAGTTGTGATATGAAATTTTCTAAGTCACAATCAAATTTTAAAAATTTTGCCATATATTTTTCCTTTAGTCATCGGTGTCTTTTTTTTGTCGTAAAGCACCATATTTATTTATCAGAATATTATCATACTTATTTGCATCTTTTATTAACTTATTTATTGCAACCTTTCCTTCTTCTTTTGTTAAGGAAGAGTCTATAACCAGATAAGAAAGATATACACTGTTTTCATTAATAGAAAACTGTAAATAAGAGAGCTTGTTGTTTTCTTCAAGCAAAAAATCATACATTTTTTCTATATTGTTTTTTGGAATTGCACAAAGTTTTGCATCCCCGATTATAATGCCATTTTCATAATAGTTGATGTTAATTCTTGAGGTTCCCTCATCTATTCTCCATGAGGATTGACTTCTTCTGGCCAGTGTAACATTGATTCCTAATGATTCAAGTATATCTTCTATAAGTTTTGTCGGTCCTATAGGTGTATAGCCTTTTCTTCTGAGTTTGGCTATTTCTAATTCCGCACCGCATTTGGGACAGTAGTCATTTTTTATATCTTTTTCTTGAATAAGATTTTTACAAGAGGGGCATTTAATGACATTCTCAACACCGAGTTTTTTAAAAGTTGCAAGTGCATCTTTAAGGTAATGAACAGGTAGAGCAAAACCTAAATTATTTGCATTTGCAATTATGAAAGTAGTAACTCCTGTCACTTCTCCTTTGTCATTTAATAGAGGCCCACCACTGTTTCCCGGGTTGATGGCAGCATCAATTTGAATATATTCCAAATCACCCATAAGTCTGGCTGCACGTGAAACTATGCCTTCTGTTGCAGTATAATTAAGACCATAAGGATGACCGATTGCTATGGTAGTATCTCCATTTTCAACATTGTTTTTGGCAAGTTTGAGTGGATTTTTTGGTTTTTTAAAATCATATTTTATAAAAGCCAAATCATAATAAGGGTCATCATAAATAACTTTTGCAATACTTCTTGGTATATGTTCTGCTTTAATTACAACTTCTTTGAGCCCTGAACATACATGCGAATTTGTTATGATTAAATCATCTATTACAAAACCTGTACCACTACCGTACGGTGTCATAATCTGTATAATGTTTTCAATATAGCGTTCTAATAAAATTTGTGTATTCATCTTTTAGGCCTCATGAAAGTTGATATTTTTTAATGCGCTGAAATAACTGTTTGAAAAATCATTTAATGAAGTAAAATCAAGTTCATCTCCAAAGGCTTTAAGTAATTTATATTGATGTTTATACTCTGAGATAATATCTTCAATCTCATCAATTATTTCACTTTTAAGAAATTTATTTTTATCATTATCATAGTAGCCTTTACATCCTAAAGCATTGAAATAATCAGAATAAATAACAGTTGTATAAAGATGCAGTAATTTTCTGGCCGGAGGATTTAAACCATAGTTGTAAAGGGCATAAAGTGCCATATAACTGTAAATTGTCGGTATGATTTGAGGATGTCGATTATTTTTGTACCATCTAAGTTTTATAAGAGATTCTTCTATAAAATTAATAAATTCATCATAAGAACTTTTTTCGATTTGGCTGAATGTATATTTTGCATCATAGAAATTTGAGCAAAATTCATCAAAACTGAGTTTTTCAAGTGTAGAAATATATTTTGCAAGTTCTGCATTTTTTACTTCAGGTAATATTTCATCATCAGCAAAATAATCTTGAAGATGTTTTGTTAATTCTTGGTATATTTTAAATTTTGGAACTAAAAGATAATCAATTTTAAACAAAAAGTTGAGATATGAAAAAGATTGCATACCTATACTGTCGTCTGATGGTAGTGAACGTATTTTTTCATTTAAATCATCTATCCATCTGTGCAAAAATTCATATTTGACTTTTAGCTCTGTAGCATCTAACTTTTTGATATGCTCTATATCTTCTAACTCTTTTTGTTCAAACTCACTGAGCATATGCTCTTTATCATAATCTGCATTGAGTGCTAATTCTCTTAAAGGGTAAAAAGTTTTTTGAGGGGTCATTGTAATATTGTCAAGGTTAAGTTTTAATTTTATATAGTTGCCGTCACTACAGTAATTTATATAAGTAAACTGGTAATTTCTTTCAAGTACATAGCGTTTGAGCGCAACATTAGCATTTTTTGCTTTAACCATAGTCACTTCTGCATAGAGCTTTTTGTTTGTAGTAAAACCATTTATTTTGGCACTGCCTTGATAAATTATAAATTTTAGACGTTCTTTTTCTTTTGTAAGTATGATATTTTCATTAGAGAGGCCATTTTTATAATTCATTAAAGAATTGAAAAAGAATTCATAGGCATTTAAAATTTCTTTTTTTTCAAATGCTTCATACGCTTTGTTAAAGAGTTCTTCCTCATTTTTTACAATATCTGCATTGATGCCTCGTCCAAAACTTTTTGTGCAATGAGGCTTTGGATGAAAAAAATTGAACCAGCTCATAAATCCCTCTTATTTTAATACTAAATAGATCAGTATAAAGTTTATAACTGTCATTATAGTAAAAGCACTCTTATAAAAGAGCAAGGGTGATTTTTCAATTAATGGAGCATTCTTGATAAAATATGGTTTTACTTTCTGTGGATGAGTAAGCTCATACTTCATTTCAGAATAATACTCATACCTTTGATCTTTGTTTAAAGCGATTGAGCGCATTATTACACTGTCTAGCCAACTAGGTATGTTTGAATTATAATGACTTGGTTTTTTAGCTTCTTTAAATAATGGATTTTGAAATGCTTCTATCTCTTTATAAGGGTATTTTCCTGTTAAACTAAGATAAAGTGTAACACCGATAGCAAAAATTTCCGTTGTTTCGCTTATAGCCTCGCCTTGAAATCTTTCAGGTGACAAAAAGCTGGGTGTTCCCGCACGAGATTCTTTTGAGAATATTTCTGTAATACTTCCAAAATCAATAATTTTATATTCTGTTGTATTTTCATCAATTTTGGCAATCATTATATTGTTTGGTTTAATATCACCGTGTAGCAGATCATATTTGAGTAAAAATTGAGACATATTTAAAAGTATTTGCGCAAGTTCTACTGCATCATCTATGGTTACATGTAAGTGTGACGCCAGATAATTATTTAAATCTTCCCCTTCAAAGAGTTGCATAACATAGTATCGACAGCTTCTGTTTTTTGGAATGACAGCCTTGGGAAAAAACTTTGCTTTAAGGCGCTTGGCATTCCATGCTTCTTTTACAAATAAATCTAAAATTTGATTATCTTCCTTTGCTTCAATCGGTGCAAATTTAATCACATATTGTTTTGTCTTTTTAGTTGTAAGCCAGGTTCTTTCATTTTGTATTAGAGGTTTTTTGAGTGCATAGCCATCTATAATTTGACCTGTTTTGAGTGATAGCGGAATATCTAGTTTTTGTTGTTTTAGTATTTCCACTTCATCTTCACTTATACCTATAGCCTGCGTAAGGACATTTTCATAGCCCTCTTCTTACATGGCATGGTCAGTTGAAAGCTGTGTTAATGAATTATCTCTTTGCAAATAGACTCTGCTGTCTCCAACATTAGCACCCCGTATAAACGGTTTCCCTCTATAACAACTATTGCAAGTGTGAAACCGGAAGTTTTAATATTACTTTTAATCATAATGAGCCTTTTTTGATAGGCTTATTATATACAAAAAAGTTGTTATTGTTACTTTGCAACTTCTTTTAAGCTTGGGATTTTCTATGTGTGTAATACAGAGCCATGCCTGTACAGATAGCTCCGCCAACGATATTTCCTAGGGTAACCGGAATTTCATTCCACAACCACCATTGAGATACACTTACGTTTGCACCAAGCATTATCCCAGCAGGAATAACAAACATATTTACAACAGCGTGTTCAAATCCTTGTCCAAAAAAAGTTAGTATTGGTAGCCACATAGCCGCGATTTTTCCTATTGTTGTAGTAGCTGTTAATGCCATTACTACACCGAGCGATACCATCCAGTTACAAAATACAGCTTTTAAAAAAACAGTATATATCCCATCTGCGCCTATTTTTTCATATCCGATTGTTTTTGCCTCAGCAATATGTTTAATCATATCTATGACAGGAGAAGATGCAACATGTCCAAATTTTGTAGCAACCAAACTGTAAAGCGCTGCAAACAGTAAACTTCCCAATAGATTACCTGTAAATACCCAAAACCAGTTTATTAATAGTTGGGCAATACCTATTTTTTTATCAAATAAAGAGGTTGTTAGCAAAGCAAAACTTCCTGTAACAAGTTCCAATCCCAGTAAGACAATCATAACAAAGCCAACGGGAAAAATTAGTGCTCCAACAATTGGTAAATGTGTTTGTGTAGCAGCTACAATAGCTAGTGTTGTGGCAACTCCCAGTAGGGCACCTGCAAGAGAACCACGTATTAATAAATCTTTTACACCTAAGCCTACTTTATATACTCCAGCTGTCACCATACCATCAACAACTATTTCCGGTTTTACATAACTCATATATATTCCTTCAAATTTTATTATATATATTATAACGCATACCTGTATGTATGGTAATCATAAAATGATTAAAATTTAATCAAACTACTATAAACTGATTAATGGAAGAAGTTCCGAGAAAACAACTGCTCTTTTTGCTTCAACATCTAACATTTTAAAAACAAGAAGGGCTATATTTTTATCAATATTTGAAACTAATTTATTTAAAGGCATTAATTTTTCTCTTGGATTTTCGTTTGTAAATCTGCTATATGCTGTATATGGTTCTTGTTTACAAAGCGCAAAATATATTTTACGACCAAGTTCAAAAAGTTCAAATTCTTCATTGTTTCCGGTTTTTTTAATTTTATTGATGTTTAAATTAATGTCTATATTCTTTGTGCGTAAATATGCTTGTAACTGCATATAAAAACCAATATATGCATGAGAGTATTGTGATAAGACTCTGTCATGAAACTTTTCAAATGATTCATTCTTCAAACGCAGTTTTTTATATTCCAACATAAGTGTTTCAACAAAATATTTAGAAAATTTCAGTGGAGCAGATTTGATAACGGTGTAACCGTTTTTACCTTCACTTACAATCTTTCCTCCTATGGTTATATGGACTCCGTCTTCGGTTTGTCCGTTAACCTTTGCTTTACAGCCTTCAAAACCAATATCCCCTATTTCATGAGTGCCACAGCCTTTGACACAAGCCGACCAATACATTCTTACTCTACCGGATTCGAGCGGAACTTTAGTGCTTAAATACTCAGCCATTTCAATTGCATCTTCTTTATTTTCTATAACACCAAAAGCACAATGTTTTGTTCCTGCACAGGCGACAAGATTGTTAAAATAAGGTGTATTTATATTTTTGTATTTTGTAAAAAATGAATCTTGTAAAAATCCGGTCGTATCTTTGACACCTAAAATATAAATATTTTGTTCAACACTGAATCTAATTTCGCCATTGCCGTGGACTTGGCTAAGTTCAGCTACTTTGATAAGGTCACTTCCTGCAAAGATTCCAGAAGGTACGATAACCTGTATACCAAATGAACCATTACGAAGCTGGATTTTTCCATGCTCAGAATCTACCGGATTCATCTGCGTCATTGTCTCACCTGCTGTGTTAAAGTTAATGCCCGCGATTTTTCGAATTGCCGCAGAAATTTCAGATATTCCAACAGCTTCGATGAGAAAGTGAAGTCTGTTTTTATTTCTGTTGTCTCTAAAACCGTATTTTTTGAAGATTTCAATAAGAGCACCGTAAGCCTTTAAAACTTCTTCTTCATTTGACAAAAATATATCTGCATCTTTGGCAATTATGCCAACTCTGCCGCCAAGGAACATGTTATAGCCGTATACTCCATCTTTTTGTGCAAGAACGAGAGAACAGTCATGTCCAAAAACATTACATCTGTTTGCAAGCGAACCTGTAATTCCTGTATTGAATTTTCTTGGAAGTGTAGAAATCCAGTCAGGATTTTTTAAAAAAGTTTTTTCAATTTTTTTCAGTAAATTATATGAAGGAAGTATATTGTCAAAGCCGTCTTTGTCAAGTGGGTCTGTGACTATATTTCTAAAGTTGTCTACACCTGTTTGGTAAGAGGTGAGTCCAACTGAATCAAGACCAGCTAAAATCGCAGGCATATTTTCAATGTTTAAAAAACGAAGCTCAATCTGTGCTCTTGTTGTAATGTCAATGTAATCTTGACCGAACTCTTTTGCAATTTCTCCAATTTTTCTTGCCTGAACTGCACTAAGATGCCCGCCTGCAACTCTGACTCTCATCATAAACTGTTTAGGGGTTTGTCCGTCTTTATCAAAGATACCAAAACATTTTAAAAAATATTTTTTATCTTCATCGGGGATAGAATCATATCCTTCTTTTGCATACTGTGCTATCTTTTGGAAAGCTTGTATGGGGTTTTTAAGATCTTTGACTTTTTCAATTTTATTTACTTTTTTATTTCTAGCTTCGTATGCTTTTTCTAATACTTGTAATTGCAAAATATTCTCCATCATTTAATTTATATTCTTCCACCAGCTGCAATACCCCAGGTAGTTCTCCATCTTGTTTTGACTAATGAGATACCCATGATAGCAACAAGAACAACACTGGCAAATATCATAAAGCTTGCTGAGTATCCGTCAAAGGCGTCTTTACTCCAACCAAGCGGTTTGATAAGTGCTGTACCGCCAAGACCACCGGCAGCACCGATTATCCCGGTCATAATACCGATATCTTTACCAAACCTCTGAGGTACCAGTTGAAATGCTCCATTTGCCATAATGAAAAAAAGTACTATGTCCTTTAAGGGCTTTAAAATTTGCCATATTATATTCTCCAGATTAATTAATAGCATAAGTATAGTTTAAAATATACTCAATAAATAGGAATAAGTGATTAAAATATAATCAATGTATTTTAAAAGAGTGCTAGTTGTGAAATACAGCATTCGGTTTTACTAGAATACTTGCAGAGCTGTATGCAAAAAAATAAGAAAAACGGTAAAGAAAAAATAAAAAATATATGATGAAAAATGCTTGAATTTTGTTTAAATATATTATATTTCAATAAGCAATTGTAAAGAAAGATTATATTAAGATGTTTACATATAATTATATCGGCAGGGAAATGCAAAAAAATTTTATCTTTTTTATCTTTATCTTTATTTTTTCATCTTTTTTATATGCGGGGAACACGCAGCATATCAAGATATGTGTTGATCCGAATTGGAAGCCTTTTGAATGGATTGATAAAGAAGGGAATTATGCCGGTATGGGGCATGACTTTTTGGAAGCTTTTTTAAAAGGCAGCGGCATTAAAGTAGAGCTTTACAACACAAAAAGCTGGGCAGAGAGCATTGAAGCAATTAAAGAGGGGAAATGTGATGTTTTGCCGATGGCAGGGATTACACAAGAAAGAAAAAAGTTTTTAAATTTTACTAAATCTTACTATTACGCTCCTTATGTTGTTGCAACAACAAGCGACAAAGTCTTTATAGATGATATACGTAGGAGATTAGACAAAACTTATGGAGTTGTAGAAAATTCTGCCGTGTTTGATGATTTAAAAAAACTCTATCCAAATATAAAACTTGTTGCCGTTGAGAATGTTCTTGAAGGACTGCAAAGCGTTTTAGATGGGAAGCTTTACGGTTTTATAAATATGGCACCGACAATAGCTTATAATATGCAAGAACATGCAATTATAGATATAAAAATAAGTGCGAAACTCTCGACCGGTTACAGATTGGCAGTTGCCGTGAAAAAAGATAAAACACAACTCTATACTACACTTGCTAAACTTGTGGATAAACTCGATGAAAATACTAAAACGCAGATTGAGATGCGATGGCTCTCTCTTATAAAAGAAGAACGTGTTGATTATTCATTAATTTATAAAATACTTTTTGTGTTTGTATTTATACTTTTAGCGCTTGTATATAGACACTTTACACTTAAGCGGCTCAATCATGCACTTGAAAAAAAGGTAGAAGAAAAAACACAACAACTGCGAAAACTCAATCAAGAGCTCGAAGAAAAAGTTATAAGTAAAACACAAGAGTTAATGCACCGGTCAAATTATGATCTTTTAACGGGGTTGCCAAACAGAGTTTTATTCCTAGATAGATTAGACAAAGCGATTGAAAATGCGAAAAAACACAACAAAATAGTCGGACTAATTTTTATTGATATTGATAAATTTCAAAATATTAATGAATCATTCGGTTACAACGTCGGAGATGAAGTTTTGCAGGAGATTTCACATAAACTTTTAAAACTAATAGGAGAATCAGACACACTTTCACGACTCAGTGGTGATGAATTAACGGTAATCGTTGAAAATCCTGAAAATATAGATATGATTACACAGCTTGTGCATCGTATTTTAGAGCTTTCTAAAAAGCCGATTCTTGTTGGGAAAGAAAATCTATATATTTCTGTGAGTGTAGGTGTTAGTCTTTATCCCAGAGATGCGCATACAAGTAAAGATATTTTGAAAAATGCAGATGCGGCAATGCATAGAGCAAAAGAGAATGGAAGAAATAATTTTCAATACTACTCTGCAAGTTTAACACAGCAGGCAAGTGAGCGTTTAAAGACACAAATATCGCTGATTAAAGCAATTGAAAACGAAGAGTTTGTAGTTTATTATCAACCGCAGATTGATATAACAAATCATAAACTGCTCGGTATGGAAGCCTTAGTCCGATGGCAAAAAGGGGATGCAATGGTCTCTCCGGCAGAGTTTATCCCTTTAGCCGAGGAGACGGGTATTATTGTTGAAATAGACAGACTTGTTATGGAAATGGCGATAAAACAATTTGCCAAGTGGTGTGAGGCAGGGTTGGAACCGGGAACATTATCGCTCAATTTGGCAGTAAAACATTTAGAGAGTGATTTTTTTATAACGATGCTGCGCAAAAAAATAGAAAAATATAATTTTCAAATAGAGCGGTTAGAACTTGAAGTAACAGAGAGTGATTTAATGAGAGATGCAAACAAAGCAATTCGAGATTTAAATGCTATACATGCTTTGGGTATTCATATAGCCCTTGATGATTTCGGGACGGGTTATTCTTCTTTTGCATATTTGAAAAAACTTCCTATTGACAAGCTGAAAATTGACCAGTCGTTTGTTCGGGATATTCCTGAAGATGAGGAAGATAGCGCTATTGTAAAAGCTATTATAGCCATGGCAAAAAGTTTAGGGCTAACAACTGTAGCTGAAGGTGTTGAAACTGAGTCACAAAAAGAGTTTTTATATGCCAACGGATGCGAAAATATTCAAGGGTACCTCTACTCAAAACCGATTCCTGCTCAGGAAATGGAACATTTCATAAAATCTTTTAATGCTTAATATTTAAACAAATTCCTGCCTATTACTGATAATTATTTGTGTAAAATATAAATAATTTAAATAAAAAGGGCAACAGATAATTATGCAAACACCACTAGGAGTCTGTCGGACTCCTAGGGAAGCAATAGCACATCATAAGGTAGTGCATGAAGGTGTTGAACATAAAGAAAAAGAGGCTATTAGGTTATAAGTCAAAATAATGATATTTTATGTTACAATAAATTAAACCAAAATTATGGCGGTGATAATTATGCAAGGATGTGAACAATATCAATATTATATATTTTTAGTTGTGGCGCTATTGTTGGTGAGTCTTTTTTTTAATTTGAAGTATAGACAAAACATTCAAAAGCGTCAAGAAAATGAAAATATATTAATAAAAAATGCCTATTATCATCCTGTTACTTCATTGCCAAATAAAGAAAATATTAAAATTGTGATTTCTGAACAAATAGACAGAGCGCTGAGACATGATAAGTCTTTTCTAATTATGTTGATAAAAATAAAAAATTATCATGAGGTTAAGCTACATTCTAAAGTTTTAGCAAAAGAATTTATGCTAGAAGCGAGCAACAGATTATTACAAAGTACGCGTGATGAAGATATCATCGGACAGATTAGTGATGATACTTTTATTGTTGTTTTTAATGAATATTTAGAAGAAGAAAACTATAGTATTGTGCTTAAAAGAGTGGAAGAATCTTTTACAGAAGCACCGGAACTCAATACTAAATATAATATAGATTTCAAAATTTCTATAGGTATATGTAAGTACCCAGATGAAGCAAGTGATGGAGAATCATTAATAGAAAAAGCAAGAAATGAGGCTATTAATATAGACTAAAGCTTCCAAAGCAAAACAAAAGCCAGTTTTAAGTATAATACTCAGATTTTTATAAAAAGGTATATGCATGACAAACAAACGTGTTTTAGTTAAATTTTCGGGTGAAGCTCTTGCTGGCGAAGCAGGTCATGGAATCGATACAAAGATTTTAAAGTATATAGCCCAAGAGATTAAAACTCTTGTTGATGCAGGTATTGAAATTGGCATTGTAATTGGTGGCGGAAATATTATTCGTGGTGTTACAGCCGCACAAGATGGAATTATTAAACGTACATCCGGTGATTATATGGGGATGTTAGCAACTGTAATTAACGGTGTGGCTATGCAAGAGGCTTGTGAGCATGCCGGAATGCAAGTACGTATGCAGACAGCGATTAAAATGGAACAGATTGCAGAGCCCTATATTAATCGTAAAGCGACACGTCATCTTGAAAAAGGAC
>JAMORM010000013.1 GCA_027063585.1 Sulfurimonas sp.
CTTCGTATTGTGCATAAAAAAAGTAAATGACAGTCAGAACAAGCATCGTAAGCATTGCATAATTTTCTGCACTTTTTAAAAGAACCACATTTTCATCAGATAAAAAGAATTTTGACGCAAGTGCCACTAGAGAAATGACAAATAAAAATTTGATTGCATGGAGAATCTTGTCTCTTTTGAATGTCGTAGGACAACCGTTGTCTGTGATGGCATCTGTACCAAATTCAAGTTTGGAATCAAATAGTTTTCGTTCATTATCATCAAGACGTACTCTGAAGTTTGATCCGAAAACATAATCGATTTTTCTTTGTATCGTGACGGCTAAATCACCTTCAGCTTCTAAAAACTGCTGGTTTGCATTTCTGTCTTCATACATGAGTTTTATTTTTTCATAGCGTTTTGTTTTTGCACTGAGACCAGGAAAATAGGCTGTAGCTTCCACGGGTTCAACAGTTCCTTCGCGTTTAATAATTCTTGGATTGATTAATTCTAAAAATTCTCCATCATCTTTTTTTACCACTATGACGGCATAAGGCGAACCTATTTGAAAGGCGGCGAGTGCATTTATATTGTTTGCTTCTATCGTATCTTTTAAATCCTCAATCAAATCAAAAAGCTCTTGATTGAAGTGTCTAACATTTGCACCAAATTCCAGACTTGGTGTTGTCGGATATTGAATAATCTCTTTTATCATAAACACTCTTCCTTATTCGTTTAAATCGCCGTCTTTCCAGTATTTTGTTCCCTGTATGGTCGCCTGTAGTGCCAAACCGTTCTTTGTGAGTTTATATATTCGCATGCCTGGTGCTACTGTGATAGAGGCATTAACGGCTCCTCCGTGCTTGCTTGCTTTTGCTGCTGCATCTGCCTGAGCATTTGCTTCCCAGCCGTTATTTACAAAGTTGTCAAAAACTTTTTTGTTTGCAAACAAAAACACAATACAAAAATCTTTTACACCGAGTCCAAGACCTACACCTGCCGAAGCCATATTCATATAGATGTTTTTCCCTGTTTTGTTGTTATGTGCCAATCCTGTACCACCCTCGGCAGAGAAAAAGATGAGATTCACGCCACCGCTGTTAAAAGTGGCATAACCGTAAGACCTCGCAATAAGTTTTTTTGCCTCGGGGGCATGTTTGTACAAAAGTTTGAGAGTGGCTTTACTCTCTTGTATGCGTTCTTGTTTTTTATCAGAGTTTGATTCACCTGACCAAAAACCTGAAAAAAGTAAACTCAAAACAAGTAAACCCGCAAAAATTCCAATTTTTTTCATAAAATTTTCCTTATTCAATATCTACGCCATCCCAAAATTCATCATAATCAAGATTGGTAAGTGCATTTTCATCTTCAATGTTTTTCTCTAACAGTTTTTTCTGTTGTTCTTGAAAAAAGAGTTCAAGGGCTTCATTGATGAGTGTACTCTCATCTTTTTTGAGTATTTGTGTAAATGTTTCTAGGTTTTGTAGGTTGTAGTTATTTATAGTGATTTGCATAAAATATTTTAGCCAAAGTTAGTTAAATAGACTAATATTGGCTAGATATTTAAGTTTTTATTTTGTTTGAACAACTCTTTTGTTAAGAGGCTGCGCTGGTCTTTCATTATTTTTGTAGTATTTTCTTAAAGCATTAAGCTGTGCTTTGGAAATATTGACTGTATCTTTGAATATATACCATTGGACACCCTCTGTACATGGTGGTGTAGTAAAAGAACCTTCGTAATGATAGTAATGATCTGTATCTTCAGGTAAAAGGTTATTAGGATTTACGGTGACTTTTCCTTTTGCATTTAAAATTTTTGCTAAGACAGGATTTTCTTCACCTACTTCAAACATTACTGCAACAACTGCGATTGCTCCATCTTTTGCGGTATGCACGAAGTGTGCAACGGCATTGTACCTTCTCCCGTCAATTGTATGCTCACTCATACCGTGAAAATGGAACTGCTGTAGTTTATACTTTTTATCATGAAGCGAAATATAGCCCGCATCTACAGGAGTTACTTTGAGGGAATGCCCATTGTCAACAACAGTGGAGACACCTTGATACTCTTCTGCAAGGTTAATTTTATAATTTTCGTCAAGCTGCAGTGTTTTCTCTGTCTCTATATTTATAGGAGATTGCTCTTTGCCTTTTTG
>JAMORM010000014.1 GCA_027063585.1 Sulfurimonas sp.
ATTGTCAATTTAATTTGCAAATATTATAGCCAAAAGATAAGTAACGATTTTAATTGTGTTACGTATGTAAACACTTATATTTTACTAAATAGATATTATGTGAACAAAAGTAACACTTAAATATTGCGTTTGCTAATTTCTTCACAAATTATCTCTCTGTCTTTCCCGATATAGTTATTTTTAAGCCAGAGAAGATACGAATCAGGAAGTTCACTGTAGAGCATACCTTTGTATTGTCCAAAATAAATTCTTACACTGCTTGAGACACTTGACGTAAGCTCTTGCGTAGTCACATCCATATTTAATGCTTCCAACAGTCTGACAAAATGATAATAGTCTAAATTTTTTTGGATTTTAAAGGTGTAGGTACTAAAATCAAAATAACCATTCCTGGTATCAACAAAATGCTCAATCTCCTGAATCTGTGCCACATGCAGAACTTCAAGGTTCTTTACATGTACACTAAAGGAATTATTTTGCTTTGTAAATAAGAAATGTGGTCTCATTATAGAATTTCTCTCACACCTTTTGTATTTGGAGAAGAAAGAATCCCTTCGTGCTCAAGTTGCTCAATAACGCGTGCAGAGCGATTATAACCAATTTGCAATTTTCTTTGCAAGTAAGAAATAGAGGTTTTTTTGTCATTTAAAACAACATTTTTTGCATCTTCAAACAAAGGATCAAGCTCTTCATAATTTTCACCTGAAGAAGCATTTTTACCGTCCTCTCCCTGTGTATCTTCGATGAGAAAGCTTTTATCATAGTTTGGTTCCCGTTGCGCTTTAATGAATTCTACGATTTTTTCTATCTCTTCTTCTGTTGCCCACGGGGCATGCAAACGCACAAGTGCCGGTGCGCCCGGAGGAGTAAAGAGCATATCACCGCGTCCAAGCAGGGATTCAGCACCCATTTGGTCTAAAATAATTTTAGAATCAATTTTTTGCCCTACTCTATATGATATACGTGAAGGTAAGTTTGCCTTAATAAGCCCCGTTACAACATCAACAGAAGGTCTTTGTGTCGCAATAATCAGGTGAATACCACAGGCACGTGATTTTTGTGCAAGTCTTGCAATAGAGAGTTCTACATCTTTTCCGCTTGTCATCATCAAATCGGCTAATTCGTCAATAATAACAACAATATAGGGAAAATGTTCACCACCTTCACGCTTGATTTTTTCATTATAGTTTTCAATGTTTTTCGTACGACTCTCTGCCATCAGTTCATAGCGGCGTTCCATTTCATTTACCATATTGTTCAGTGAAATTATCGCCTGTTTAGGTTTTGTGATGACAGGCGTAAGTAAATGCGGTATATCATTATATATAGAAAATTCTAACATTTTCGGATCAATCATCAAAAGCCTTAACTGATCCGGTGAGTTTTTGTAAAGCAGTGAAAGTATCATAGCATTAATACCGACACTTTTTCCGCTTCCCGTTGTTCCTGCAATGAGCAGATGCGGAAGCTTTTTTAAGTCTGTAATAAAAGGCTTACCAACAATATCTTTTCCAAGGGCTATTGTAAGCGGTGATGCAGAATCTTTAAAGAGGTTATCATCTAAAAGTTCACGCAAATAAATAGTATCTACCGTTTCATTCGGGATTTCTATACCGACAACATCTTTTCCGGGAATCGGCGCTTGAATACGAATGGTTTCCGCAGAGAGTGCCATTGCTAAATCATCTTGAAGATTGAGTATTTTACTTACTTTTACATTGGCTGCTGGTTTAAATTCAAAGGTAGAAACAACCGGACCCGCATAGGTGCGAACAACATCCCCTTCTATTTTAAAGTGTGCCAATTTATCTATAAGATATCTGATTTTTTCATCTACTTCTTTTTCATCAACATTATGTGTTGTTTTATTGGGTTTTTGTAAAAAATCTACAGAAGGCAATTTAAAATTTTTAGGTTTTTCTACTTTTCCTTTTTCAATATTTGCTAACAGCTTTGTATTTTCTTCAAGTTCATCAACAATGACTGTATTTTTATGTTCTTTAACATCAGCTGCAATGTCTAATATCGTTTTTTTTGTATTGGTTTTTTCTTTTTTTCTTAAATATGCAGGCTTATCTATTTCCTCTTCAAGAGTTTCAAGTTCTTCAACTTTTTCAACT
>JAMORM010000015.1 GCA_027063585.1 Sulfurimonas sp.
CCTTGAAAATATTCAAAAAAAGGATTCACATGAAGAAATGGTTATTAGCACTTTTGTTTGCTTTACCAACATTCGTATTTGCGGAGGATACACCGGTACTAGACACGGGAGATACAGCATGGATGATGATGTCTACTGCATTAGTACTTCTTATGACACCTGCAGGTCTTGCACTTTTTTATGCAGGTATGACAAGAAGTAAAAATGTACTTAACACATATGCTATGGTTTTTGGAGCATTTGTTGTTGCATTCCTTGTTTGGATAGTCGCAGGATATTCAATTGCCTTTGGTACAGCAGAATCAGCTACTCTTCAAAATGTCATAGGTGGATTTTCAAATGTATTCTTAAATGGAATCAGCTGGCATGATTTAAGTGGAACATACCCTACTTATGTATTTGTTGTATTTCAAGGGACCTTTGCTGCTATTACAGTGGCTATTGCTGCAGGTTCCGTTATTGAACGTATTAAATTTTCAACTTGGCTGGTATTTGTAGCTATCTGGGGATTGGTAGTATATGCTCCAATTGCTCACATGGTATGGGGTGGAGAGGGTGCATTTCTTTTTGATGCAGGTGCTTTAGATTTTGCCGGCGGTACTGTTGTGCATATGAATGGTGGTTTAGCCGGTTTAGTGCTTGCTATATTAGTGGGTAAACGCGCTGGATATCCTAAGTCTGCTATGAAACCTGCTACTGTACTTCTAACTGCACTTGGTGCAGCTCTTTTATGGTTCGGTTGGTATGGATTCAACGCAGGTTCTGCATTTGGTGCTAATGCAATCGCCGGTGTAGCAATGCTTACTACCACAATCGCAACAGCCGCAGCTGCTATTACTTGGATGCTGGCTGAGTGGTTTGTATATAAAAAACCTACGCTTTTAGGAATCGCTACAGGTGCTGTTTCAGGTCTTGTTGCTATTACTCCTGCTGCTGGTTTTGTTGGTGTTGGCGGAGCTTTTATTGTCGGCATCATTGGAACGCTTTTCGCATTTTGGGGTGTTACTGTGCTCAAAAAGAAACTTGGCTATGATGATTCTCTCGATGCATTTGGTGTTCACTTCTTAGCGGGTCTTTTTGGTGCACTTGCAACAGGTTTGTTGGCACTCAAAGACAACGATTTACTATGGGACGGACCACTAAAAGAGTCAGGTGACAGAATGGGACAGTTTATGGTTCAAGTTGAATCTGTTGTAATCGTCGGTCTGTTTACACTTGTCGGAACTGTCGTTGTTTATTACATTGCAATTGCATTAACTGGTGGTTCACGCGTAAGTGAAGATGAAGAAATAATGGGGCTTGATGAATCCGTCCAGGGCGAAAGATATATGAACAATTAAGAGAGCTCATCTCAAAAGGAGATGAGCATCTTGATTTTGTAATCAAAAATGGTTACAATTGAATAATAATAAAATTTTTTGGAGTAATAAGAATGAAAAGAATAGAAGCAATAATTAAACCTTTTAAACTAGAAGATGTAAAAGATGCGTTGGCAGAAATCGGAATTGATGGAATGACAGTAAGTGAAGTAAAAGGGTATGGTCGTCAAAAAGGACATAGTGAACTTTATCGCGGTGCTGAGTATGTAGTTGACTTTTTACCGAAAATCAAAATGGAAATGATTGTTGCAGGTGACATGGTCGAACAAGTGACTGCAACGATTGTTGAAGCTGCACGCACGGGGAAAATTGGAGATGGTAAAATATTTGTAAGTGATATTGAAAAAATCATCAGAATTCGTACTGGTGAAACAGACGAGGAAGCTATTTAAGTTTCAAATATCTACATTTACATATGCATTTTGAATATGTAATCCTCTTAAATCTCATATTTAATTTTTTAAATATGAGATTTTTGATACACTCAGTTCTTAATTTACTTTAAGGACTTTTAATTTATGTCAGAAGCTGATTTTAAATACATTATAGATACTTTTTTCACACTTTTTTCTATGGTTTTAATTATATTTATGGTTCCGGGCTTTGCTATGCTTGAAGCCGGACTTGTTCGAACAAAAAATGTTTCTTCTGTACTAACTGTAAACACAATGATTTATGCTGTTGCTTCAATGGCATTTTTACTTATCGGTTATTCCCTCGCATTCGGTTCCTGGGAAAATTCATCTATGAGTATTTGGGCGGCATTTTTATTTCAAATGGCATTTGTCGGTAAAACTATTAATATTATGAGTGGCGGAGTGAGCGAACGTGTAAAAATTATGCCATTGATGATATTTACGGTAGTAATGGGTGCGATTATCTATCCACTTGTTGTGAATGTAAGCTGGGGCGCTGATTTACTTGCAGGAACGCTTTTTGACATAGACATGTATGATTTGGCAGGTTCTACGGTTATTCACTCAACAGGGGGGTGGGCACTGCTTGCAGCTATTTTGATTATGGGTCCTCGTAAAGGACGTTATCATAAGGGAAAAATCAGAGTTATTCCTGCTTCGAATATACCTCTTGTTGTGCTTGGTGCATTGCTTTTATGGATAGGCTGGTTTGGCTTTAACGGTGGAAGTGTCGGTTCTATATCTTCTGTAGAAAATGCGGATACTGTTGCCAAAACAATTATGAACACAAATACGGCAGGACTCTCAGGTGCAATAATTGCAGCTGTAATCATGTATGCACGTTACAAGCTTTTAGATATTACTATGATACTAAACGGTGCACTCGGAGGACTTGTGGCGATTACTGCAGGACCGGACCTTTATGATATATATACTCCTATACTCATTGGCGCTATCGGTGGAACACTCGTTGTCTTTGCTGTACCAACGTTTGACAAACTAAAACTTGATGATCCCGTCGGAGCACTTTCTGTGCATCTTGTTAACGGTATCTGGGGAACACTTGCAGTGGGTATTTTTGTTGATAAAGTCTCATTATTAGCACAGCTAAAAGGTATTGTTATTATTGGAATTTTTGCTTTTATCAGCTCTTTTATTGTGATTTATATTATAAACAAAATCATTGCATTTAGAGCCGAAGATGATGTTCAGGTAGAAGGACTTGATGTCAATGAAGTGGGTGTTGAAGCATACCCTGAGTTTAAACGGGCTATTTAATGATTTATGATTAATCACTCAAAATCTCTTTTACTTTCTTTATCTATTCATATCCTGATTTTACTGAGCCTATTTGGAATCTATAAGTATGCTTTTTCATCTGTTAAACCTGCAGAAAAAGAGAAGAGAATTTGTGTGAAATTGACGTGTATAAAGCAAAAAGCAGTAGTTGAACAAAAGCAAAAAGTACAAAAACCAAAACCTCTTCACAAAAAAATAGTTAAAAAACCTGATATACATAAAAAAGCTCCCGTAAAAAAGCCTAAAAGAGTAAAGAAAAAAGTTCCTCTTAAAAAAGAGATTAAAAAAGAAGAGCAAAAAGTTGTAGAAAAACCAGTTGAACCTATAAAATCTGTTGAACCTGCACAACCACAACCACAAACAGAGAAAAAAACTGAAGTTATTGAAAATAAAATTGTTGCAAATGAAATCTCCCAAAAGAAGATGAGTGATGAAGAGCAGTATTTAGAAGATAATTTAGCAAAAATTGCCCAATTGATAAAAGAAAATTTATATTATCCGAGAATGGCACGTAAAAGAGGCATACAAGGCTCTGTTACAGTCCGTTTTATGTTACTAAAAGATGCTACCGTGATACAAATCACTACAATATCTTCGAGCAGTGGGATTTTAACACGTGCTGCAATTAAAACAATTGCCGAACTTTCAGGAAAATTTCCAAAGCCAAAAGCAGATCTAATGCTCACAGTACCAATACAATATTCATTGCATTGATTTAATCGACAGGATTAAAATATTCTTTTTGGGCACCACAACCTGGGCATCGCCAATTATCAGGAAGATCTTTAAAAGCTGTTCCAGGAGGAATTCCACTTTTTTCATCACCGATTTGAGGGTCATAAATATGGCCGCAAAATGCACATTTGTATTTTTGTAATTTATCCATAAGTAACTCCTTTGTATTATTATGTCTTATTTTCCTGCGCTCAGTATTGCTTGCTCAAGGTGGTAAGCAATACGGGCAATATGTGCAGATGAACGTTGCAGCCATCGAATGGCTTCAAGATGATACGTTCCCTCATCTATATTAACAGTTCCATTTGCCATTAGGGATGTTATATTTTGTCTTTTTTGTTTTACAGTTTTTACGACGTCTGTATCATTTTTTTGTGCAAAATTTGACATTTGTCCAAGAGATTCTTTTTCTAAGAGTTGAAGTATTGTTTGAATGAATCGAATAAATTGATTTTTTTCTTTTATCAGTAAACTTGATGATTTAAGCAACAAAATTTTATGTTCGTCTTCACTACATCTGTCAAATAGTCGCTGAAGATGATCAATAACGTGAATGAGATTTATTAACCGTTGCCAATTTGCATCTTGCGTATTTTTTAAATTAATCATATCCAAAAAATCTTGTGTCTCGTCTAAGAGTTTATCAAACGCATGTATATTGATTTTGTTTGCATTTCTCTTCTCTCCAAGTAAATAGAGTATATGTTGGAGTAATGTTTTAAACTCATTTTCAAGAGATTTTTGAACAACACTTAAAGCCAAAGGTATGTTTTCAAGCAATGTAGGATCAAAATTTTGTGTATATTTTTGTTTTGGTGAAGGAATAATTTTTTGCATAAGATGTGCAAATGATTTTGTAAAGGGAATTATTATAATAACCCCTAAAAGATTGAAAAATGTGTGAAATAAAACTAAGACTATTTCCGCTTGCTGCATTAAAAAAACGGGTGCAAGTGACTGAAACAGCATTGTATAGGGTGCAATCAAAAACAATGCTGCAGTACCGGTAAATATATTATAGACAACATGCGAGAAGCCGGTTCTTTTTACTTCTACAGAACCTCCAATCGTTGCAATGGCGGCTGTAAAGCTTGTTCCAACATCCATACCGACAACCAAAGCTGCCCCCTGTTCAAAACTTATAGCACCACCATAAATCATAGTAAGTGTTGCAGCAACACCTGCGCTTGATGATTGTGTGATAATTGTAACAAGAATTCCGAGTAAAAATAGTTCAAAGCGGCCGACAAAAGAATCCCCTGGAAAGTTTTGCACAGAAATGATATCTTTAAAGACAGACATACTGTCTTGCATAAAACTAATGCCTACAAAAATTAAACCAAATCCGGCAATTGCAAAACCGATGTTTGCTACTTTTCCTTTTGAAAAAAGTTTTAAACTTGAACCCAAGAGTATAAAAGGTAAAACTATAGTGCCGAGTTGGAGTTTAAATCCAAGCAGGGCTACCATCCAACCCGTAATTGTAGTCCCGACATTTGCACCAAATATAATGCCGAGTGCTTCAGGAAAGGCTAACAGTCCAGCGGCTACAAAGCCTACAGCAGCAACTGTTGTAGCACTTGAAGATTGTAAAATGGCCGTACTGACTGCTCCTGTAATAACTCCGCTAGTAGGTGTTTTTGTAAAGCGCACTAAAGCATTTCGAATGGTATCTCCGGCAAGGGCATGTAACCCTTGTGTCATGATAATCATACCAAGTATAAAGATACCGATGCCTCCAACTGCCTGGGAAATAGTGAGCCATGAATTCATAATAATTAAACTACCTTATGATATGAAAGATAATGCTATTATGGCATAAGTTTCTAATGATTATTTTTAACCTAAGTTAACTTGACGACTTTGAGGAAAAACATATTAAAATGGTAAAATTATTTCATAATCTTATTTTAAATATAAAGATATATAATTTTTTATATCAATTAAGGATAAGAGATGCATTTTTTAGATGAAGATATTTATGAAGCTGTGAAAAATTATCTTCCAAAAGTGAGTGAATATGTAAATTCTCATGGTGGAGATATTAAACTTCTTGGAGTAAAAGAGGGCACTGTTTATATAGAACTAACTGGTGCATGTGGAGGCTGCTCTATGAGTCTGATGACGACAAAAATGGTTGTACAAAAAAAATTACGAGAGCTCATACATCCTGAACTTGTCGTTATAAACGTCGATGGAACTCCTGATAATAAGATGCCAGAAGATGCTTATATCGGTACTAAAAAAAATGATGACGATCACACGAGTATGGAAGAAGAGAAACATGGAATGCTCGATAATATTAAGCATATAATAGGACTTTAAGATGCTTATAGATTATGCAGACAAAGAACTCACACAACGCTACCAGCTTATGGCGCAGACAATTATTCCTAGACCTATTGCATGGATTGTCACTCAAAACAAACAGGGTATTATTAACATCGCACCTTTTAGCTATTTTATGGGGCTTAGTTCTGAACCTGCTACGATGATAGTAAGTATAGGGCATAAAAGTGACGGGAGCGAAAAAGATACTCTTAAAAACATTAAAGAGAGTGGGAGATGTACTATATGTATGGTCGATGAAGCGCATCTCAATCAGATGCATTTCAGCTCAAAAGAGCTAGGTGAGGAGGAAAGTGAAGCTACTGCATTTGATATCAAAACAAAAGAAGTTGTAAAAGGGTTTCCTCCCATGGTTCAAGGGGTTCCTAGTGCATTTTTTTGTGAATTTTATCAAGAGATAGAGCTTAAAGACTCGAAAACAATTCCTCTGGTTGTTGAAATAAAAGAGCAATTCATCGATGATGGTATTTTATCTGATAAGGAAAAAATCACACTAGATTATGAACCTGTTGCACGTGTAGGAAAAAGTTATGCACTTCTTGGTAAAAAAATTATTCCGCCAACAATAAAATAGTAGTTGTTAATGTATGATTATATACTCTACTCAACTTTAACACTCTTCCTCTCTGCCATATTTTCTATGGGTGGAGCAGGTTCGGGTATAGCCCTTATTCCTATTTTTAATTTTTTAGGGCTTGATTTTACTGTTGCAAAAGCAGTGGGTCTTTTTGCTGGAGCTTCTACAACTATCACTTCAAGTCTTATGAATATAAAAAGAAAAGCTGTAGAGTACAAATTTGTATTTCCTATTGCATTTGCTATGCTCATATTTGCACCAATTGGTGCATACAGCAGCTGTTTTATAGATGAAAAATTTGTGAAGTTTCTCTTTATGCTTCTTCTCTTTTACTCTGCTACTATGATGATGTTTGGTAAGAAAAAAGCTTTTTTACATGTAGAGTCAAAATATACTCTTTTTATAGTAGGTGCTAGTGTTGGATTTTTATCTGGACTTTTAGGTGTAGGCGGAGGAAATATTCTCATTCCTCTGTTAGCACTTCTGGGGTATGAGCCTAAAAAAGTAGCAGTTGCCGTGAGTTTTGTGGTACCATTTTCTGCACTTGGTTCATTTTTCACCTATGCATCTTATGTTCCGCTTGACTGGGTGATGCTTCTTGTTGTTGCACTCTCTGCAATAGCAGGAGGATACATCGGAAACTACATGATGCACTTCAAACTAAAACAGAGCCACATTAAAAAGATCATGGCAGGACTTCTGTATCTCTTAGCACTCAAACTGCTTTGGCACTTTGTTGTTTAAGATTTAAGGAAATTTTATGAAAATCAATACCTCTTTTTCCGTAGTTATTCGAATAGTTTTATGGCTGTTTATGCTCATAGGCGGGGCTTTATATGCTTATAGCATTGACAAAAACGACCTTCTTTTTCACTCGCCACTATTTCATCTACTCTCAGCGCTTATCGGTCTTTTTGTACTACGTTTAGCATTTCGTGCAGCAGCCAATGGCGGCAAAGAACTAGCAAAAGGAAGAGGTGAAAATATGCCGCGTTTAGAAACAAACAGACTTGTCACAACAGGCATTTACAAATGTATGCGCCACCCTATGCTCTTTGGTCTCACGCTTCTGCCACTTGGTTGGGCACTGCTTCTGGGTATGCCTACGTTCATCACTATCATTGCTCCGTTGGAGATGCTTTTCATTATTTTTATGGTTATAGTTTTTGAAGAGATGGAAGTTAAAAGAAAATTTACAGATGAGTACAGAGCATACGCTCAAAAAGTCCCTATGGTCTCTTTTAAACGCAGCTGTCTCAACAGACTTTTTAGGAAACGAGCATGAAACTAATATTTACAATATGGATTTTACTATTTAGTCAGTCCTGAAAAAACAAAAAATTAATCAGAGCTGTAATCTTAATTCCTCAACGCTACCATAACTTTAGCAGTAGCAAAAATAGTTGCAAATATTTCTCTCTTGCAGATGAAGCAACCTGTTTTTGAATATGAATACTTGCAAGTTCAGAGATCCCTTTTACACAAACTTTACCTTCATTGATTGGGTACTCTTTATCATCTTTAAGTTTGGATGCATCAAATACTAATTTACACCCAACAGCACAATACCCGCATATTGTTTTTATCAAAAAGTTATCTTTTTTTCTTCTTTAAATAATTCGATTGCTCTATCACCACTACAGTGGGTAGGTCTTGCACACTCAACACCCATTTCTATGAGAGAATCTATAGTATGTAATATTTTCTCATCACTACTTCTTAAGAGATGAAAACCACCCACAACACACTTTATGTCTTTACCAATAACTTTTTGTGCAACTTTTGCAATATTTTCAATTCCAAAGTGTCCACAACCTGTTATAAGCGTACTTTCTTGTTTATCTATTATGAGAGACTGCTCAGGAATCTCATCACCTAAAACTCCAGTTGTATAGAGATTTCCAAAAAGTTTTTGCGGTTTTTTTGTACAGACTACGACCTCTTTGACCAAAGTTTTTAAATCTTTAATCAAATGTTTTGAGAGAGAAGAGGGGACAAAGAGTGTAATATTTGGATTAAGCTCGATGATACTGTCTAATCCTCCAATATGATCCCAATGAGAGTGTGTAATAAAAAGATACTTAATTTCTTTGACATCAACACCAAGAATCTCCATATTTTTCAAAAGAACACGCCCATTGCTACCAGTATCAAAAAGAAGTTTGTACTCCTCTAGGTAGGCACTAAATCCCCAAAGAGATTGACATTTATTACATACCTTATAGTTGTCAAAAAGAATTTTCATGATTTCTATCCTTATAATTTTTTAATTGTAAACTTATTACTAAGCCTATAAACAAAAGTCCAATAGTTAAAAGGTATATAAGTTCATAACTCTCAAAACTTTTCAGTAAGAGGCCGCCAAGCACAGGAAAAAAGAGTCCAATCGAGCTGAGATTTGTCTGCACTGCAGTATAAATGGGGCGTTTTTCTTCTGGTGCTATTTCTATGATGAGATTCATTCCGCTGTTACCAAAACCATCAAGAGCAATACCATAAAGAAAAAATACAAGAGCATACAAATAGCTATTATGAGCAAAAAGAGCTACTCCAAACGCAGCTATCATAAAAAGAAAACTCAAAGAGAGCATTCGTTCATAGTTATTAATTTGCCTCCATAATAGAGAACTCCCTGCAATGCTTCCTAGCATCTGAACCAGTATAAATTCACCTAAAATCCAGCCAGTTAAAGTAACAGTACTTTTTGCTTCTAAGATTACAAAAGGGATAGAAAGATAACAAGCAAAACTTAAAAAAATAGCTAAAGTTTGCTTTTGCAGACGCTTATCTTCTTTAAATGTTGCAAAGGCATTTTTTATAAAAAGTCCGAAGTTTTTCTCTTTTTCTTGCACATTCTCTTTTAAAGGCTCATCATCAATAGTTACAAAAATAAAAAAACCAATTGACATAATAAAACTACTTACAATAAACAAATAAGCATAGTTCAGAGGTGCTTCAAAATGGCTCAAAACATACCCAGCAATACCACCACTGATGATAGAAGCAATAGAACCCGCTACCTGACGATTTGCCATCGTCTTTCCACGATACGTTTTAGAAAAAAGTTTTGCCTGTAGCTCTTTAAAGTAGATAGCCCCAAAACCAGCAGAGAGGGAAAAACCAAAAAGTCCTAAGCCTATAAGAGCAAGTGTCAGCGTTTTGTCGGCATCTCCAATAAAATAGATACTCAAACCAATACTAAACCAAGAGAGCCAACGGAAGAAAAAGACCTTTTTCAAGTAAGGCAAAACTTTTTTGTAGCTTTGTGCATGAAACGCAGCATAGAGTTGCGTGAGGATAGCTCCGCCACGCAGCAAAGAAACAAACACACCAACAACAAGAGCACTGTTACTAAAGTGTTCAATAATCAGTGGCAGAACAGTCGAGGGCTCTGCTATGGTAATAGCCAAAGAGAGAAAAAATGCATGGGCTACATTTTTATAGTTATTGGTTGGATTGTCTTGTTTATACATGATTTTATTCTTGCAATGATTTGAGATGTTTTTGCTGATTTTGTTTATCAATAGCATCAGGATCAAATTCACAACATTCAGATATTGTTTTTTGTGGATATTTTATATAATAATATCCATTTCTAATAGTGTAAAAACCAAATATAATAACAGCAACAGCAGCAAGACGAATCATAATATTTCTAAGTTTACCATTTTTATATATTCCAACAAAAAATCCCAAGCTAAAAAGAGCAGGTATAGTGCTGAGTCCAAAAACAAACATTACAAGTGCTCCGTAAATAGGGCTTGCTGTACTCGCTGCTGTAATGGCAAAAAAGTAAACTAAACCGCATGGAAGCAGACCATTTAGCATACCAAGAATAAAAAAACTCCAAAGTGACTTCGTTTGCAACAACTCCCGAAAAGCTTTTGTGTACCAAGAATTAGTTGCAAATGAATGTTCAACAAGAGTTAAAAATTTGATTTTTCCAGAGAGTGAAAGTCCTGCAAGTATCATAAAAACACCTGCGATTATGAGCAACATTCCATTTGTAAAGTTATTAAAAGTAGCTACCCCTCCTAAAAATCCAAACATTGCTCCAAGAAGAGTATATGTAAAAATACGACCAAAAGAGTAGAGGAGATGAGCAAACGATTGTTTTGTTTTGCTCCATTGATCATCTATTTTTGTTGTACTATATGCGACAACGATACCGCCACACATACCAATACAGTGTCCAAATGAGCCTAAAAAAGCAATGGTTATAATTGAAATAAAATTTATAGAATCCATTTAAAAATCATTTTTAGCCGCTTCTACTACCCCATTAAAATCACTCACAATACCACCAAATTTTGCTGCAAATTTACTGGCTGTGTTTAGGGAAGAAAAAGCATACTTACTAATATGACTCATAGTCCCTTTTTTTGAAGAGCCAATGACATAAAAAGCTGTTTTTGCATTAATAAATTTCAATGAATTAGTATCGACTACTTGTATGTTTTGTGGATGAACATGATTTTCTTCAATATCTGCTACAAGACAGTGTAAAGAACAATACTGTTTTTCTTTGCCATCAACAGTAGCTATATAATTTGTCTTATAAAACATAACAAGATTCATACCACAAACAATACAAGATTTCCTGTTATTTCCTTCTTGTATTAACTTTGCTTTTGAAGCAGGTACACTCTGAAACATTGCTGCGTTTAATACACTAACAAAACCAATTACAAAAAATCCAACAAGAGATACTATAAAATTTTTACGCATACCACTACCTTTTTTATTTATAAAGAATTATATCGGTCATATGTTCATAAGTCAATAGTAATTATCTATTTTTTAATGATTAATCATCTTTAACTTCACATCTCACCTCTTTATGAGTTACTGCTATGCACTAGTTTGCTGTAAGATGGCAATAAAGTTGCTGATCGGCAATTTTCACTACTAAATCATCCACTTCATCAGCAGAGAGAGCATTTCTCATCAACCATTTTTTTAACGGCTCTTGATTAAATTCTTCTCGTAAAATACTCATAAGTTCGGAAGATCTCATCCCTACAACCATTGCTTCTTCTTTTAGATTTGCACCTTCATGAACAAGGGTTTCATTATTTTATAGAACAAGTCCCGTCGCCATTACTTTTTTGCAGTTTTCCCTGATGAAATAGTTCGACTGACTTTTCAACTGTTGGACTCTCTTGATCAAAATAAACATCAAGTCCAACCTTTAAAAAAATCCCCCCAACAGCTACAATTTTACCTTACCAAAATGAGCACCTCTTTTACTAAGATACCCAGAATTTTCATCTGTTGGAAATATTACTCTCATTGCTTTCTCCTAAAACTGTTTTTGTAGTCTGTTTTGTTTATAAGCCTCATATGCTTCTTTCACACTCATCTCACCTGCACCTGTATATAACTCAATACCAGTAGTTTTTAAGATTTTTAGTGCTTTTTCACCTGCTCCATTCCCGGTTATAACAACATTAGCCCCTGCAGTTATCATTTTTTTAGATGATTGCCCACCAACACCATGCTCCATAGACTCCGTAGCACTATTATCAATTACTTTCAGTTTATCTGCTTCCTCATCATATACCAAAAACATCTCTGCTCTTCCAAATCTTGGATCCATTTGACTCTCCCAAATTTCACCTTTTGCTGTAAATACTATTTTCATCTTATACATCCTTTAAAATATTTTTTATATTTTCCCAACTCAATTCAATCTGCTTTGCTATTTCGCAATTTTCATCAAATTCAACTATTGGTTTTGCTACGCTTAGTGCTTTTGTAAAGTTTTCATCATAAGCAAGTGAAGCTAATAATTGTACATTTTCACTTGAAAGATACTCTCTA
>JAMORM010000016.1 GCA_027063585.1 Sulfurimonas sp.
GTGGTGAGGAAGAGTAAAGACTAATTTTCCACTTTTGACATCGATCGCGAAAGTTTTTCCATCATCTCCACATGAAAACATATATCTTGAAAGAGGGTCAAAACCTACACAAGAAGCTTCTCCATGATGCCTATCAACTTTGGTAACCATTTGTTTGGATTGTGTATTATAAAGTCTAGATTCTCTGCAGTCTGCACTTAAAGTTGCCAGATATTCTCCATTTTGACTATAGGCAACAACACTGGATTTGTATCGTTCATGATTAATTCCCACCTTAAAACCGCCGAACAATTCTAAGCTGTCATGTTTAAAATATCGAACTGTTGTGTTTGCGTCAATAACTAAAAGAGTATTGTTATCCAATATTTGCAATAATATTACTGGCTCTACTACACTTTTACTATTAACGAGTTCCATCAATTAATTCCTTAAATAACCCTCTTTAATGAGAGCCTCTTTAATTTCTTCTTGATGCTGCTTCCCTTTTGTTTCCATATGCACAGTAACATTTGCATCTCCGTAATCCAGCGATATAGAAGTCCTGTCATAAGATATATGAACAATATTTGCATTTAACTCTTGTAATATTTGTGTAAAACGCATCAAGGAACCCGGTTTGTCAACTAATGTGACTGTAAGTTTCATTTTACGGTGGGATTTTAAAAGACCTTTTTCTATAATTACAGAAAGAAGTGTCACATCCATATTCCCGCCACTCAATACCACCGCAACATTTTTTTCCTTTAAATAATCCAGTTTATGATGCAATAAAGCGGCAACACCGACAGAACCTGCTCCTTCTACAACAAGCTTTTGTTTTTCAAGCAAAAATAAAATAGCACTCGCTATCTCTTCATCATCTACACTGATTATCTCATCCACACACTCTAAAGCATGTTCAAGCGTAATGGATGATGTATCTCGTACGGCTATACCATCAGCTATAGTTCTCACACTTGTTGAATCAACAGCCCTTTTTAAGTCATATGAGTTTTTAAATGCCGGAGCACCTTTGGCACTTACACCGATAACTTTTATCTTAGGATTGATGGCTTTTATAGCACTGGCCATACCTGCTATAAGACCGCCGCCGCCGATAGGAATGAGAACAGCATCAAGTTCATTACATTTATCTAAAATCTCTAAGGCAACAGTACCCTGCCCGGCCATAACTTCTTCATCTTCAAAAGGATGCACAAATGTTAAATGATTTTTTTCGCCATACTCTTTCGCATACGCATAGGCTTCATCATAATTTGTTCCTGCAAGTATAACCTCTGCACCGAAATGTTTCACACCGTCTATTTTTGTAAGCGGTGTAGATTCGGGCATAATAATAACCGCTTTTGTATCAAATGCTGCAGCTGAGTAGGCAACACCCTGTGCATGGTTGCCTGCGCTTGCCGCAACAACACCGCATTCTCTTTGCTGCGGTGTTAAGGTAGCTATTTTATTATACGCGCCACGAAGTTTAAAGGCACCGGTTATCTGTAAATTTTCTTTTTTCAAATAAACATTGCATCCGGCAATTTCACTGAGATAAGGAGCATGAGAAAAAGGTGTATTAACAGCCACACCCTCTATACGTTTTTGTGCATCTTTTATTTTTTGTAATGGTATCAACGGCTACGCCTGAAGATTTCTATGATCAACCATAGAACATTGATTTTGCACAACTTTCATACCCGCATCTTGTGCTTTTTTTGCAGCTTCATTATTGACTATGCCTTTTTGTGCCCAAAAAACTTTCACATCACCACGTTTTATGCAAGCATCAGCAATAGCGTCAAGTGCAGCAGGTTTTCTGAAGATGTCAACCATATCAATTTCAAAGGGAATATCTGCTAAGGATTTATAGACTTTTTCGCCTAAAATAGTTTCACCTTTTGGATAAACCGGCACTATTTTATAACCATGCGCCTGAAGATATTTAGCTACTCTGTGACTGTCTTTACTCTCATCCGGTGAAAGTCCCAAAACTGCAATAGTTTTAACACTGTCAAAAATCTCTTTTACTTCATCCATATTTGAATTAACTGTTGGAAATTCGCACTCCATTTTCAC
>JAMORM010000017.1 GCA_027063585.1 Sulfurimonas sp.
CATGACCAGCGCATTGTTTATTTGCATAAGAAGCCAAAATCTAAAATTTTAAAATATGATCCATTCTTATCTCTTTATCTTATAGAAGATACAAAACCTTTTGCTTATCCGTATGATATTAATATGCGTCTACAGCTTGGAACAGCTATTCTTAATGATAAGAGGGCCAAAGAAGGCAGAATAGTACAGCATCAAATTGGACTCAATTTCTTTGGAAAATATAATCAACAACTTCCTGCACCGGCAATTATTAGCAGCAGTTGTTGCTCTTTAGAGGGCATAGTAAGCAACAGAGGAGTTATTGAAAAAGAGTATATTAAGCATTTTTTACATACAAAAAGCACACTTTACGGTGATATCGGCATACGTGTTTATAATAAAAACGCTCAAGTATTAGTCAACGCAAGTGACCCTTTTATGAAAGAAAATCCTTTTAAAATCAATGATTGTATCATTGAATACGACCATAAAAAAGTTGGCAATGCAGCCTCTTTGATGCAAAAAATTCTTTTTTCTTCTGTCGGTTCAAAACATCAGGTGAAAATAAAACGCGGTTCTCGATTTTTAACCTTTGTGCTTACATGTAAACAAAGATACGGCGGTGGTTTTGTAAGTGATACATTTTTAGAACAAAAGGGTATCTATTTTGATGAGAGTTTACATGTAAAGCACTTAAATAAAGAATTTCAAAAGTATGGACTCAATATTGGCGACAGACTGATTCAAGTCAACGGTGTCAGAATTAAAAATCAGAACGAACTGCGTCGCTATATAGAAAACTTTAAAGACTATTCATCTCTTTTATTTGAACGTAATAAGTTCCAGTTTTTTGTAAATATTAAGTAGAAAAACAATACAATTTCACATGCAAAACTTTGAGCAATTTTTATTAGAAAACTTACCGACATCAAAAAGTATTCATCCTACATATGAGAGTGCTTTGCAAAATATGTTACAAGCGGGCGGGAAAAGATTTCGTCCTGCACTGTTACTCGGTGTCGTCGGAGCTTATAACCCTCTGATGCTTGAATCGGCAAGATTTGCAGCCTTGGCAATAGAACTTTTACATACCTATTCTCTTATCCATGATGATTTACCGGCTATGGACAATTCTCCCTTGCGACGTGGAAAACCTACTTTACATGTAAGCTTTGACGAAGTAACGGCAATCTTAGTCGGTGATGCTTTAAATACTTATGCTTTTGAAGTTTTGGCGAATGCCCCTTTTTCAGATGAAATACGAGTCAAGCTGATTCGTGAACTTGCAAGCAACGGTGGATTGAACGGGATGGTTTTGGGTCAGGCGATAGATTGTTACTTTGAAAATAAACCTTTAGCCATTGAAGATATTAAAATACTGCACACAAACAAAACGGCAAAACTCATTGCCGCTTCTTTAAAAATGGGTGCGTTGATTGTCGGGCGTGAGGATATATCCGATAAACTTTATGATTTCGGTATAAAACTCGGACTGTTGTTTCAAATTCAAGATGATATTTTAGATGTGACTCAAAGTTCAGAGGAAGCAGGAAAACTAACAAACAATGATGAAGATAAAAATAGTTTTGTAACTATATTAGGGCTGGAGACGGCAACAAAAGAGGCAAATCTTTTAGCAGATGAATTAATGAATGAAATGTGTAATTTTGATGAGAGCTTGTCTGGCGAGTTGTCACCTTTATTAACAAAATATATAAACAGACATAAACCGACTTCTTAGAAAACTTTTTTCCAAGGTCAAATCCTCCCGTTGGTCTGAGCCTTTCCAAAAAGCTTTCTAAGAAGTCTACTTACATAAGGAATAAGAAATGAGCGATAATACAATGCGTCAAAAAATGGCAAATACAATAAGATTTTTAGCAGCAGATATGGTACAGCGTGCCAATTCGGGTCACCCGGGCGCGCCTATGGGGCTTGCCGATATTGCAGTAGTTTTGAGTGAACATCTTAATCACAACCCGAAAAATCCTCAGTGGCTTAACCGTGACAGACTGGTATTTTCAGGAGGGCATGCAACGGGTTTGATATATTCACTGTAT
>JAMORM010000018.1 GCA_027063585.1 Sulfurimonas sp.
CTAGGAGTTTTGACCTGGAATAAAAAAGCCTTAGGACTACAAAACAGGGTAAACTTTTTAAACCACTATCAGGAGTTTATAGACTTTAGTAATGAAGCACTGCTTAATACGCTTGATATCTGGCTGGAGCCTTATCTTTCAGGCATTACAACCATCAAAGAGCTGGAAGCCTTAGATGTTTACAGCATGTTGCTGACACTTTTGCCATGGGACAGACAGCAACTTTTAGATGCTATGGCACCCGTTAGTGTTAAAGTGCCAAGCGGTTCAAATATACACATAGATTATTCCGATTATGAAAAACCATCTATGCATGTGAAAATACAAGAGGTTTTCGGTCTGAATGAAACACCAAAAATACTTAACAATACACTCTCTTTGCAAATTCATCTCTTGACACCGGCGATGACTCCTATACAAATAACTTACGATTTAAAAAGCTTTTGGGAGAACTCCTACGCCGAGGTTAGAAAAGAAGTAAGAGGGAAATATAAAAAACACTATTGGCCAGAAAATCCTTTTGAAGCCATTGCCACAAATAAAACAAAAAAACATATGATGAAGAGCTGAACAAAGGTCATTTTAGCTCCTCTGTGATATAATACTCTTATGCATAAACTAATAACTATCTTTCTATTTTCTTCCCTTGTCCTTTTAATGGCAAGCGAGCCAATCACTCCATTACCACAAACCATAAAAGTCAATCAAACAAAGGCAGAACTCGGGAAAAAACTCTTCTTTGACCCTATCCTCTCGCACGATAACACTATCAGCTGTGCAACTTGCCACGACTTACAACATGGCGGTGATGATGGACTCAAGGTTTCTTTTGGTATTGAAGGCAAAGAAGGTGCGGTGAATGCGCCAACGATATATAATGCTGTATTTAACTTTAGACAGTTTTGGGATGGTCGGGCAAAGGATCTGCAAGAACAGGCCGCAGGACCTGTTGAGAACCCTGTTGAAATGGGTTCTTCCTTTGAGGAAGTCATAGTAAAACTCAAAAAAAGCAAATATAAAAAACTTTTTGATGCAATCTATGACGATGGTATTACCAAACAAACTATTACTGACGCCATAGCAGAGTATGAAAAGACACTTATTACACCGAATTCCCGTTTTGACAAATATCTCAGAGGCGATGAGGGTGCACTCACTCAAGATGAAAAAGAGGGCTATGCACTTTTTAAGTCAAAAGGGTGTGTAAGCTGTCACCACGGAGAAAATATAGGGGGTAACTTATATAATAAATTCGGTATTTTTAACGAAACAAACTCTCAATGGCTGGGAAGATATAATATTACTCACAAAGAAAGAGATAAGTACTTTTTTAAAGTTCCCTCTCTGCGTAATATTGAAAGAACCGCGCCCTACTTCCATGACGGACGTACATATGATCTTAACGAAGCTGTTAAGCTTATGTCTCAGTATCAACTTGGTCGCCATATTACCAAAAAAGAAATTTTAAAAATAACAGCTTTTCTAAAATCCCTCAATGGCGAACTTCCTAAAAATATTGAGCCCTAATGATAAAAAAACTTAAACAGACAGACAAAACTACATTTATTTTCTTTATTTTCATTCTCTTTGTCTTCATTATGTTTGCTTATGGATACAAAATAAAAGAAAGCATGAGCCACTTTTTCTTGCAAAACAACAAAATAACAACACTGCAGCTTATAGACAAAGAGCTTGATGACTTCGCTCTTTCTGCAAGCAAGTTTACAAACTATGATGAAGTTAATAAGCAAGAAAAAAAGTTTCAACAAACTTTTGAGACCTTACGCAATGATTTACAAAAATACAATACAGACACTTCTGCTCTATTAAAAGATATTGCAACAAGTTTTCAAAAGAAAGTCGAAAATTTAGAATATTTTAAAGCACAAAATTCTTCTCTTATCAACAGTTCACACTTTCTTTTTGATCTGCATACAACTATTTCCGATGCTCCAAAAATCTCACTCCATGCAAAAGACCTTACGAATGAAACTCTTTTTTATATTTTGAGATATGCTTCAAGTGACTCTATTGATAAAAAAACTATAGATAAAAAACTCCATGAGCTTAAAAGCATTGCCCGTAATGAAAAAAACCAATACCTACATACTTTTTACATACATTCCAAAATAATACTTCAAACACTTCAATCACTTAAAGAAATTTCAAAAGAGATACTGTCAAATCCTCTTTATAAGCAGATAGAGGCGCTAAAGCTACATATTGCACATAACTATGATAGAAATCTTCAGCATCAAATATGGCTGATTGCTACTTTTTTCATCTTCACAGTTTTTATTTTATTTGTGCTTTTCTTTTTTCATCTTGCATCAAATAAAACAAAAAAAGAGCTTTTTGCTTTTAGGTATGCCATAGAACACAGTGACAATATTGTTGTTATAACAGATGCACAAAAAAATATTATTTATGTCAATGAAACATTTGAAAAAACAACCGGATATAAAGCGCAAGAAGTACTTGGAAAAAATCCAAGAATACTAAAATCAGAACTTCAGGATGAAGAAACCCAAAAAGAGCTCAGTGCAAAACTTGCAAAAGGACAAAAGTGGGATGGACAATTTATAAATAAACGAAAAGACGGCACACTGTTATATGAAAAAGCCTCAATTGTTCCTGTTTTTCTTCAAGGCAAACTCATTAATTATATTGCTCTCAAGCTTAATATTACAGAATATGTAGAAAAAAACAAAAAACTTGCACAGGCTGCTACCGTTTTTGAAAATACGGAAGAGTCCATTATTATCACAGACAAAAACGGAAATATTAATTCCGTCAATCCTGCATTTAGCAAAATTTACGGATATACTTTTCAAGAAATAGCAGAAAATACCTTGCATATTTTATATTCAGATCCTGAAGACAAAAGAATATACTATGATATTTGGAATCAATTAAACGAGCGCCATATATGGCGCGGAAAACTTATCAATAAAACAAAAAACGGTGAACTCATTCCTCTTTGGACAACAATTAAGGCCATATATGACAGTAAAGGCGATCTTGTTAACTATATAGCTATACAAACAGATTTGCGTGATATAGAAAGCTCTCAGGCAAAAATTGACTACCTTGCCTACCATGATGCACTGACGGGACTTTATAACCGTGTAAACTTTGAAGAATATTTAGCACATGCTCTCATTGTATCGCACAGAAACAAAACTCTCTTGGCTGTACTCTTCATAGACCTCGATCAATTTAAGGTTATCAATGATACACTTGGGCATGACACGGGTGATGAAGTCTTAAAAGTAGTAGCCTCAAGACTTAAAACTACACTCAGAGAGAGTGATTTTATCTCTCGTTGGGGTGGTGACGAGTTTGTTGTAATCTTAGAAAATCTTGCATCTCAAAGCGATGTTGCACGCATTGCAACAAATATTATTGAAAATCTTAAAGAGCCTATAGAGCTTGCAGGGCATTCTCTAATAACAACGGCAAGTATCGGTATAGCTCTCTATCCTGAAGATGGTAAAGATGCAAATACACTGATAAAACATGCCGACAGTGCCATGTATCTTGCCAAAGAGACAGGGAAAAACAACTTTCGCTACTACACGAAAGAACTTTCCCAAAACATCCAGCATACGCTTGATATTGACATGGCTCTTCGCAGGGCTTTACAAAACAATGAATTTTATATGGTTTTTCAGCCGCAATACAAACTCAAAACAAAAAGTATTTACTCTGTTGAAGCGCTCATCAGATGGAAAAGTCCAAGACTCGGAAATGTTCCCCCTGATCAATTCATTCCGATTGCAGAAGATAACGGCACAATAATCCCACTCGGATATTTTGTTTTTGAAGAATCATGTAAAGCCTTTCAAAAGATGAAGCAGGCAAACTCTCAAATACAATATATTGCCATCAATGTTTCCAGCTTACAGTTTAAAGAGAGCAAACTTTTAGAGACTTTCTTAGCCATAGCAACGAAATATAGTCTTCAACCACATGAGATAGAAATTGAAATTACCGAACGTTTTATAATGGAACACACCATCGATAATATGAATATTTTGCAAAACTTTCAAAATCATGGATTTAAAATTTCTATTGATGATTTTGGCACAGGGTATTCTTCTATGGCTTACCTAAAACAACTCCCGATCAATACCATCAAAATAGATAAATCTTTTGTAAATGATATAGCAGAGGGAAGTTCAGATAATGTCATCATTGAAGCCATTATAGCTCTTTCAAAAACACTCGGGTATGAAATAGTTGCCGAAGGTATCGAAACACAGGAACAGGAAAACTTTCTAACTAATGCAAAATGTGATCTTGGACAGGGTTATCTTTTTTCACGACCGGTTACATGTGAAGAAATTATTGAAAAATTAAGTTGAAAGGGAAATTTTAAGAAGATTCAAGCCCGGCAAAGGGCTTGAAGAAAAATACTACTTTGCTAATGCTGCTTTAGAAGCGTCAACAACTGCACTGAATGCTGCTGCATCGTTCATTGCCATATCAGCAAGAATTTTACGATCAAGTTCGATACCAGATTTATGAAGACCATTCATAAAAGTTGAATAGTTCATACCGTTTAAACGAGCTGCTGCATTAATACGGATAATCCATAATTTACGGAACTCACGTTTTTTCTGCTTTCTATCACGGAACGCATACATTAATGAGCGTTCTATTTGCTCTTTAGCTTTTCTAAAGTGCTTACGGCGACCGCTGTAAAAACCTTTTGCTAATTTTAATATTTTTTTGTGTCTTCTTCTACGAACAACACCTGTTTTAACTCTTGGCATATCTTTCCTTTTGTTTCTTTACCTGTGCTACTTACATGTAGTCAAGGTGCCACTCTGTAAGTGGTCTTGCCCAATTACCTAAAATTGGAGATTAATGATATTGTCAGCTTAGCTAACGATCATTTCCTTAACGTTTTTTGCATCTGACGCAGCAACTACTTTTGGAGCATGTTGCTTACGACGTGTTTTTGCATCTTGTTTTGTAAGAATATGGCTTCTAAACGCTGTTCCACGTTTGATTTGACCGTTTTTCTTCACTTTAAAACGCTTTACAGCGCCTTTTACCGATTTCATTTTTGGCATCGATAATCCTTTTCGTAAAATTTTGGAAATGCAATTATACCTAAACTTTTCTAAAATTTTGCTATACTTCTGCCATGATGATAGATAATTCCATAAAACATATACAAAATGCCCTCAAAGAGCTTGATGATGAAGTCCAAAAAATTCTACTTGACTGGAGTATCCCACTTAATGAAAAAGACAACTTAATGCTGCCAATTTTACAGCAAAAAAGAGTGCTTGACCAGACTTTAGAAGATTTAACTTACCTCAAAGAACATCCACCGACACCAAATCAGCCTTGCGGAATTTCAAAATATAGAGAAGATTAAGGAAAATTTGCTATAATTTCACCGCTTCTCTTTAGACCTGTGCAATGGTCTGCTGAGGTAATGTGTCAGGGTAGGAATACAGCAGCACGCCTTAGCACTCTATGTGCCGCAGCCATCTGGAGAGAGGCACCTAAAGCCTAAACTATACAATAGAGAATTAAAAAACAAAAAAGAGAAACTATGCTTTACATAGTAACCGCTCTCAAACCTGAAGCACAGGCTTTCATTGACAAATACAAACTCAAAAAATCAAAACTTCAAAACTATACACTTTTTCAAAATGTTACTATCAGACTCATTATCAGCGGTATCGGTGTTACAAATGCCAGACTCGCGACCCAGACACTTATAAACAATTTTGACATAACCGATGATGATATTTACCTTAATGTCGGTATTTGTGCGGCACCAAAAAAACATGCTCTGGGTGAACTTATAGAAATAGGTTCGATTATATATAGAAATACAAACCATACCTTTGACACGAATAAAAAAACCATTACATGTATGGATGAAGAGGTAGCAACTGAGCAAGAAACAGTAGTCGATATGGAGAGTTACGGCTTTTATGATGCGGTTGTTCATAATCCCGCTATTAAAAAATTTCATATTTTAAAAGTAGTCAGTGATCATTTTGAACCCATTACTATTACAAAAGAAAATACAAAATCACTTTTATTTAATGTTATAGATGATATAAATAGAGTATTACTAAATTAGGATTTATTATAATGCGAATCTTTTTACTTCTTTTGAGCCTCTTCATCACACTAAATGCCGCGCAGATTACAGATACGCAACTCAAAAAAATGATAGGACGCATGCTTATCGTCGGATTCGATGAAAGTTATGTAAAACCGACTTCTCAAATAATAACTGATATGCAGCAGTATGATTTGGGCGGTGTGATTCTTTTTGACAGGTTTTATAATGATAAAAAACGAGCCAAAAATATACTTTCTCCTTATCAGTTAAAAAAGCTGACGCAGCATCTCAATTACTTCTCAAAACAACCGCTCTTTATAGCCGTAGACCAAGAAGGCGGCAAAGTGGCCAGACTCAACCCGAAATATGGATTTGTAAAAATCCCCTCCGCTCATACAATTTCAAAAATGCCTTTGAAAAAAGCAAAAAAAATTTATGACACTCAGGCTCAAATGCTTGAAAATACAGGAATCAACGTTAATTTTGCGCCGGTAGTTGATCTGGCGACAAATCAAAACAATAAAGTTATTGTTGGGCTGGGGCGTTCTTACGGAAGCGATCCCAAGCGAGTTGCAGAGTACGCACAAACAATGATAGATGCACAAACACGGCATAATATCATCTCTGTTTTAAAACATTTTCCAGGACACGGATCCTCTCTTGGAGATTCACATGAAGGCTTTGTTGATATTAGCAATACCTGGAGCCAAAAAGAACTAGAACCCTATAAAATACTCATTAACGCCCATAAAGCCGATGCCATTATGACGGCACATGTTTTTAATGCACACCTTGATAACAAATATCCCGCAACACTCTCCTATAAAATCAATACGGAGCTTTTACGCAACAAACTGCATTTTAGAGGAGTCATCATCAGCGATGATATGCAGATGAAAGCAATCTCTGCAAACTATTCACTCAAAGATGCCGTAACTTTGGCTATCAACAGCGGTGTGGATATTTTACTTTTTGGCAATCAGCTCTCACGCAACTCTACAAAAGAGATAGTCGATACCATATTTGAACAAGTCAAAAATAAAAAAATTCCGTTTGAACGCATTATAGAATCCAATCGACGCATTGCCGCCTTACATGTAAAGAACAGTATCATCCAAAAACCAATAGCATTTAAAAAAGAGCGCGAAGCCATGACAAAAGCTTACATCAAAAAGCATTATGGACTAAAAGTCAAAGATATAAAAATCAAGCCTAAAATTATTGTACTGCACTGGACGGCCGTTATGGATTTAAACGACAGTTTTGCTAGGTTAAATCCACAAAAACTTCTCACCGACAGAAAAGATATAGCCAAAGCCTCAGCACTCAATGTCTCGGCACATTATTTAATCGACCGCGACGGAACAATTTACCAGCTTATGCCTGATGATATTATGGCACGGCATGTTATAGGCTTAAATTATTCAAGTATAGGCATTGAAAATGTCGGCGGAGAGGCAAATAAAAATGAGGATTTAACCCCTGCTCAAGTTCGCTCAAACATAGCGCTTGTAAAATATCTCAAACAAAAATATCCCGAGATTACCTACCTCATCGGTCATTATGAATATACAAAAATGCAAAAAAATCTACTCTGGCTGGAACATGACGTAAACTACAGAACAAAAAAAGCCGACCCGGGAGCAAAGTTTATGCACAAGGTCCGACAAGGTGTAAAAAACCTGCATCTCAAGGGTGCTGATGAGTAACGGTTTTTCAACGCTTGACTGGTTTGTTTTTGGAGCCTATTTTTTAGTACTTGCCATCAGTTCTTACCTTTTTTCTCAGTTTAAAGTTACCTCTTCAAGAGATTACTTTGTCAGCTCCAACACCATGCCGATGCTTGCCGTTGCAATCTCCATCGTTGCCACATCCCAATCTGCAGCAACCTTTTTAGGCGTTCCCGAATTTTCTTATCTGCATGATTTTACTTTTATAGGTTTTTATATTTCTGCACTTGCAGCGGTTATTTTCATTAGTATCGTTTTTGTGCCGAAGTTTTACAAATACAAGGTCGTTACCGTTTATGAACTGCTGCAAACCCGTTACGGTGAAAGTGCCAAAAAGCAAGCCGGCATGATGTTTTTACTTGGTCGCATTATGGCGAGCGGAGCACGGCTCTACATCGGCGCACTTGCCGTGAGTATGATACTTTTTTTAGATATTGGCTTTTTTCATATGCTTATCGCTATCATTATTTTACTTTTAGGGGCTTTGGCTTATACCTATTTCGGTGGCATAAAGTCCATTATTTTCAGTGACATTATTCAAGCAGCCACTTATGTCGGTGCAGGACTTTTAGTCTTTTGGTATTTATATATTTCGCTCAACAATGTCAATATTTTAGAAGTTTTACAAGAGCATAACAAGTTACATGTAATAGATACTACATTAAATGGAAAGTTTAGTATTTTAGCACTTTTAAGCGGCTGGTTGCTTTTAAATATAGCCGCATTCGGGCTTGATCAGGATATGACACAGCGAGTACTCAGCTGCAAAAACAAAAATGAGGCATCACGTTCACTCATTCTTTCCATCCTCTTTACTATCCCTATAGTTTTACTATTTTTAGGCATCGGCGCTTTGCTTTTCGTGCATTATCAGACAAGCCAAGTGAGTCAAAACTTTCAAGGCGAGAGTATTACTATATTTATGTACTATATCTTAAATGAAATGCCCTCAGGTCTTCGAGGACTTGTCACAGTCGGCGCAATCGCCGCAGCCCTCTCAAGCACAAACTCTGTTTTGGGAGCGATGGCATCTGTGGCGGTTGAAGATTTGTACCGACCATGGAGGATGCACAAAAAATCTGATACAAAAGAAGAACATTTTTTAAAAGCCTCGCGAAATGCCGTCCTAATTTTTGCATGTATTCTTGGACTGATGGCGGTGTTGAGTTATTTTTGGCAAAGAGAGAGCGAACTTTCCCTCGTCAGTTTTGCACTTGGTGTAATGACCTTTGCCTATACCGGACTTTTAGGGGTGTTTTTCTCTGCGGTTTTTACCAAAAGAGGCAGTGCCAAAACCGTTCCGTTTGCCTTAATAGGCGGCTTTGTCACGGTTTTATCGCTACAGCCTTATATATTTGGCATCCATATAGGTTTTGCATGGCAGATGATTTTAGGTACGGCTGTTTCATTTTTAATTATGCAGGCAGCTAACTCTAAAATCGAAACTACAAAACAGTTCAGCCCAGACTAAAGTCTCAATGCCATTAAGTTAAGCGGCTTTTTCGGAACCCGTACTTCAGTGCGGGCTTTGCGTCTTTAAAGCTTAAGGCCTAGGTTAAAACCTAGGTTCCGAGAAAACATCAAGCTTTTTTCTTAACTTAATGGTATTGGGACTAAAGTCTAGGTTCCCAAAAGCATGCTATAATTTTAATATGACACAAACAAACAAAATCCGAAAATTTTATATAGGTGTAATGAGCGGAACGAGTCTTGACGGGATTGACATTGCATTGTGTGAAATAGATGACGTAAGGTGTACGCTTTTAGCTTCTACCGAATATAACTTTCCACAAGAGTTAAAGGCAGAGATCTTACATCTTATATCACACCCTGTCACTCTCAAACAAATCGGCGAATGTGACAGTAAACTCGGGCTGCTTTTTGCCAAATGCATTAACACTTTTTTAATAAACAATGCGTTACATGTAACGAGTATAGCTGCCATCGGTCTGCATGGACAGACTCTTTGGCATGAGCCTGATTCTGCTTACCCTTTTTCACTACAGCTTGGCAATCCTAACATTGTTGCAGCTAAAACAGGCATAACGACCGTAGCCGATTTTCGCAGAATGGATATGGCAAACAGTGGGCAAGGGGCCCCCTTTGCACCTGTTTTTCATCAGTTCCTATTTGCCCAGGAAAAAGACAAATGTGCACTTGTAAACATCGGCGGCATGGCAAATATCTCTTTGCTTTTTGACGAGCTTCAAGGCTGGGATGTCGGCTGCGGGAATGTTTTAATGGATTTGTGGGTGCAAAGAACACAAAACAGAAGTTATGATGAAGACGGTGTTTTTGCTCAAAGCGGTGAGCTAAATGAAGCACTGCTGCAAAAAATGCTCAGCGATAATTATTTTACGAAGAAACCGCCAAAGAGTACCGGCAGAGAGTATTTTAATGGGCAATGGCTTACAAAACAACTCCAAAACTTTACACATATAAGCGATGCACAGGTACAGAGAACTCTTTTAGAACTCACTGCCCAAAGCATTGCAAACGACATCAATGCCACTAAGGCGACACAACTTATCGTCTGCGGCGGCGGGGCTAAAAATAGCTTTTTACTGAATCGTCTTACTGAACTCTGTCGTATAAACGTCATACCAAGCGATACACTCGGCATCAGTAGTGATTTTTTAGAATCAATGGCCTTTGCCTGGTTTGCAAAAAAGCGCCTCCATAAAGAGCCTTTAGCCCTCAGCAGTGTCACGGGGGCAAAAAAAGATTCAATTGCGGGAGCTGTTTATGAAGCAGATTAAAACATGGCTTGCAACAACAACGCCTTATAAAGATTACGACATCACTATTGCCTCAGCTGATGCGAGTTTTAGAAAGTATTACAGACTCTCACAAGGCAGAACAAGTGTTATCTTGATGGATGCTTCTTTAGAAAAAGAGTCTTTAACGCCTTTTGTAAATATTACGCACAGGCTGTTACATGTAAACGTCAAAGCACCGAAGATTCTTGCACAAAACCTCTCTTTGGGATACTTGATTTTAGAAGATTTCGGTGATACCAACCTGCTGGATGTTCTTAACAAAGCAAATTTTACAAAACTGTATGAAAAAGCCATAGATGAAATTATACAAATGCAAAAAGCCGATACGACAAACCTGCCTCTTTATGACAAAAAATTCTTACATGCGGAGATGGATTTGATGCAGGAGTGGTATTTGGAGAAAAAGCTAGCTTTACATGTAACACAGATGCAAAAAGAGCTTATATCATCCACATTGGAGGCAATATCTAGCGTCGTTTTATCGCAACCACAAAATATTTTTGTACATCGTGATTTTCACTCGCGTAATATTATGCTCACACCGCAAAACGAACTTGGTATTATTGATTATCAAGATGCTATGAGCGGAGCGCTTACTTATGATTTGGTTTCTCTTTTAAAAGATTGTTATATTGCTTTTTCGCGTGAAGATATCGAAGCATTGGCACTTTTGTTTGCCTCTAAAAAGGGTTTACATGTAAGCCGTGAAGAGTTTTTAAAGTGGTTTGATTTTGTGGGGCTGCAGCGGCATATAAAAGTACTTGGGATTTTTTCACGTCTGTATCTGCGTGACGGCAAAGATGGATATTTAAAAGATATACCGCTCACTTTGCGTTATGTTATTGAGACCGCTTCACGCTATAATGAGACAAAAGAGTTTGGGAGGCTTTTAGGGCAACTCAGCCCAGACTACAGAAAATAATTTAGTTTTTTTCTGTAGTGCGGACTTTGTCTCTTTAAAGACTAAGGCCTAGGTTAAAACCTAGGTTCCGAGAAGAGTTGCCTGCTTACATGTAAGGAACTTTTAAGCTTTTCGGAACCCGTACTTTAGTGCGGGCTTTGTCTCTTTAAAAACTAAGGCCTAGGTTAAAACCTAGGTTCCGAGAAGAGTTGTCTGCTTACATGTAAGAACTTTTAAGCTTTTCGGAAGCGATGCTTTAGCTTCGCCTTTAGGCTTACAAGCAACTCTAGCCCAGACTGCAGAAAATAATTTAGTTATTTTCTAAGTTACGTTTTAGCGTTTAAAAGTCTGGGTACCCAAAACGTGGAAAATACTAAGGATACAAACAATGAAAGCTATGATACTTGCAGCAGGACGAGGGGAGCGAATGCGTCCGCTTACCGATTCACTGCCTAAACCTTTGTTACATGTAAAGGGTAAGGCGCTGATAGAGTGGCATATTGAAAAACTGGCAAAGAACGGTTTTAAAGAGATTATTATCAACATTGCCCATTTAGGCTATAAAATACCTGA
>JAMORM010000019.1 GCA_027063585.1 Sulfurimonas sp.
GAAAACATGCTCTTGTGGATGCGCCCCGAAGGAAGTGCCCTTGGGGTGCCATGGTTCAAAACTATCATAGGCATGTTTAAACATTTCTACTTTTGTGGCATCAGGGTATGATGTCTTTCCGCTTGCATCTTCATGCGGTATTTGTGTGATTTTACTTCTAAATTCGCGTTCGCGTAGCTGCTTGATGACAGGTTTTATAAAAGTCAGAGTGCCAAAACTGACAAGTGCGACCTCTTTTGGATCGAATTGTAATATAAGTTGTTCGTATACTTCTTGATATTCGTCAAGATACCCCTCATACTCTACTATAGGGTGAAAATGAAAGCCGACTTTTACACCTTTGTCCGCTATTTTTCGTGCTGCTGTTATACGTTTGGCAAGCGAAGCGGTTAAATGTTCTTCATTGTCTATAATAGTCTGGGTATTTAAGCTCCAGGTACAGAGAATATTTTTTGGCACTTCATTTTCAAGTAGATATTTTATATTGTCTGATTTTGTTTTAAACTCTAAAATAACATTCGGATTTTTTCTTGCAAATGCAAAAAGGGCATCTAAAACACCCTCACGATTGCCAAACATCAATGAATCAGATGCCTGTCCTGTTCCAATGTGATAGGTTTTATTGGGATCGAGTTTTAGGTTTAGCAGTTTATCCGCAAAATTACTGTCAAAAGTAATGGTGTTTTGATTGTAAAAGCTTTGAATTGAGCAGTAAGAACAGTCAAATCCACAACTCTCAACTGCATCGAGTGTCAGCAGATTGCAGCAACGTGTTTTTTCACTTGCAACAGGACAAAGACCCAGTCCAAAGCCCTCTTTTGGTACTGTTTTAAATGTATATTTCTGTTCTTGCGGGATGTTTTTTAATGTAAAGTTTTCATAAGAATTGGGAGTATCACGTATAGTTTCATACGCTTTTTTAAGTCTGGAAAAAACAACTTTTCTTTGAGGATGCTCGGGAAAAATGGCTGCGATTCTTTTTTCGTCCCACATACCTAAATCGCGTGCGAAATTGATTATCTGTTTTATTTCCTGATAGGAGAATTTGTATTCAAAAGCTTTGCCCTCAATGAATTTTTGTTCATGGAGAGGAAGCTTTTGAAAAAAAGTGTTTTGTATTGCTTTGGTAAATTTTTCTGCATATGAATTCATAGAAGAATTTTAGCAAAAAAAATTGATTATTTTATTGGAATAAGTTTCGCTTTTGGTTTTTTAACTTCCGTTTTAGGAATTGTGACTGTTAAAATACCATTTTTAAAATTTGTTTGTAATTTATTCTCATTTATATTTTCAGGCAATTGAATTGCTTTTTTAAAAGTGCCGTAAAATATCTCTTTTTTGACAAACTCTTTTGATTTTTCTTCTTTTGATTCTTTTTTCTCACCTTCTAGTGTCAAAATTTTGTTTTCATCAATGAAAAGCTTAATATCTTTTTTGTCTACACCGGCAAGATCAAATTTCAAAACTATTTTATCTTTCGCATCTTGAATATCTGTTCTTGGATAGCTGAAATTATTCAGTGCCGAACTACTTAGATGCGACTCAATAAGAGAATTGAAATATTGATTCATTTTTGCAAAATCTGCATCATAAGGATTCATATCACCCATTGGTGTTGCCATGACAGAACCTGCAACTAAAGATGAAAGCAATATACCCTTCACTATTTTTTTCATAGACTATCTCCTTTTAATATCAGCACATTTTATTTGATGCTGATATTTTTTGTCTTTTTAGATTCTAGCTTTTCAAGTGTCACATATAACCTTCCGTCTTCATATTTGGCTTGTATTTTATCCCTGTCAACATTGTCAGGCAGAATAAAACTTCTTGAGATTACGCCGAAATCTGATTCACACAAATAGTAATCATCTTCATTGATCTCATTTTTAAACTTTCTCACCGCCGTAACAGTTAGATAGTCATCTTCCACTTTTATGTCTATATCTTCTTTTTTTACACCAGGTAAATCAACTTCGATTGTAAA
>JAMORM010000020.1 GCA_027063585.1 Sulfurimonas sp.
TACCTGGTGTGCAACGGCTCCACTCCCTTACGGTGTGAATGAACTCTTAATGTACGGACTCATTACAAAAAAACCTGCACAGCTTGTAAAATCTTTGACAACGCCTTTATATATTCCAAAAGATGTGGACTATGTAATAGAAGGCTGGGTTGATCCCAATAACTTAAAAGTCGAAGGTCCTTTTGGTGACCATACCGGATATTATACCTTAGAGGAACCGTATCCTGTGATGGAAGTCTCTGCTATAACTATGCAAAAGAAAAGAACTTTCTTGGCAACAGTTGTCGGTAAACCGCCGTTGGAAGACAAATATATGGGCTGGGCAACGGGAAAAATATTTTTTCCACTTTTAAAAACAACAGCACCGGATCTGCTTGATTATCATATGCCGGAAAATGCAGGGTTTCATAATTTAATTTTGGCAAAAATGCAGCCGCTCTACAAAGGACATGCAAAACAGTTTATGCATGCATTTTGGGGTGCAGGGCAGATGAGTTTTGTTAAACATGCTATTTTTGTTGATGAAAAAGCGCCGAAACTACAAAATTATGAAGCGTTTGCTACATATGTTTTAAATAGATTTACACCAAAATCACTGTTCATCACGGAGGGTATTTTAGATGCCCTTGATCATTCATCTCCCGAGACTCTTGTAGGCGGGAAGCTTGGTATAGATGCAACAGCAGCAAACAGTGTTGAAGGTCCTCAGCTTTTAGGCGATGCACAACTCCTTAGCAGAGTAAAAGAGTTAATTCCTGATGTTATTGATTTGCATCAGTTTATGCGACGGACAAATAATCCTATAACTGTTGTTAGTGTGAATAAAACTAGAAATGTAAAAGAATATTTTGATGATTTATTAGTGCTGAGTACACATATGAGAATCATTGTTTTTGTTGATGATGAGAAAAATGATATATATAACTCTTATATGCTGATTTGGCGTGTAACAAATAATATGGATGCACTTCGGGATGTGTATAAATCGGGCTTAATGGTAGGTATAGACGGTACCAATAAAAATTCTTTAGATAACTTTACAAGAGAGTGGCCTGGTGATGTCGAGTGTACGCAAAGCATTGTTGAGAGTCTGAAAGAAAAAGGACTTTGGAGATTAGACGAAAAACTTTATAATAAGTTTCAATTATAACTTTTTATATTATTTTTGTGTTAAAATTAAGCAGTGTAAGGAATCTATAATAATTTCTAATGTAGTATCAGTTTAACAAATTAAAGTTCAGGATTAATATATGAATAAATTTTTATTGATTGCACTCTCTTTAGCTATATTTACACTCTCTTCATCAGATGCTGCCATTTATAAAGGGCAGCGGATCTTTATAAAAAAATGTTTAAAATGTCATAAGTCAGGACAAAGTTTTATTGCAAAATATAAAATGAAAAAATGGAAAAAGCTTATGAAGAAAAAAGGTAAAGCTCTTGCGGCGATACACCTTAAAAATGAAAAAGCAAAGAAATCATGGAAATATTTTAAAAGTAAAAAATATGCTAAAAAATCAAAACATCTCAAACAGTTTTTAGTTGAATATGCGAAAGACAGTGGAAATGTTCCTGCCTGTAATTAAACGGACTCTAAAATGAAGTATATTTGCTTCGTTTTATTTCTCATTCTTTGTAAAAACTCTCTTTTTAGATAAAATATCAAACTTTTTAATACTATTTATAAACTAAGGAAAAATTATGGAAAAAATGTGGTCAGGTCGTTTTTCGGCATCCGCTTCAAATCTTTTAGATCAATTTAATGCATCAATTATGTATGACAGAAAGCTGTATCGTGAAGATATAGAAGGCTCTTTGGCACATGCACAAATGCTTGCTAAACAAGGCATACTCACGCAAGATGAATTTAAACAAATTCAAGACGGTTTGGCTCAGGTGAAAAAAGAGATAGAATCAGGCGAGTTTGAGTGGAATATTTCTGATGAAGATTTGCATATGGG
>JAMORM010000021.1 GCA_027063585.1 Sulfurimonas sp.
AAAACTGTCTACATGTAAAGAGAGTTCTCCTTGTCCCGTAACAAACGGAAAACCGCCGACTTCAATGATATCACCGACTTCTATATTTTTCTTAAATATAGTATTGTAAAAACCTTCGGGAAGATTGTCGCGTGACACATATATTTGTAACATACCGCTTTCATCTTCAATTTTTACAAAGCTTGCTTTGCCCATAATACGAAGAAATTTTATGCGTCCGCTTACAATATAGTGACGTTTTTCATCACGTTTATTCTCTGTTTCTGCTATATCAGAGTTGACATTGAGAAATTTCTCTATCGTTGTATTTCTTTGTGAATCATTTGCATAAGGATTGTATCCCGCATCTTTTAATGCATTTGCTTTTTCTATTCTTTGTTGTATATATTTATTTTCAAAAATCAATAATTTTTCCTTCTTTATTTGTTATTTTTCTTTTTCTTGACACTCTTTACAAATACCATATATCTGCATTGAGTGGTCACTCATTTTAAAGCCGAGCTCTTTGGTGATTGTCTGTTGGCGTTTTTCTATCTCTTCATCTACAAACTCGGTGATTTTTCCGCACTCTGTACAAATAAGATGATCATGATGCTCTTTTGCCCCAAGTTCATATTTTTTTCCCTGTGCTCCAAATGAAAGTGAAGTAACAACATTGGAATCTTCAAGTAGAGACAGTGTTCTATATACAGTTGCGATACCTGTATTTAACTCAGGATATTTTTCCTGTATCAGATGATGCAGTGCTTCAGGTGTTAAGTGTTCGTCTGAATTATAAAGTGTTTCTAAAATTACTTCGCGTTGGATCGTAAACTTGAGATTGTTTTTTTTGAGCAGTTGTTTAAAATCATGAAGTAACTGCTCATATTCTACGGTTCTATCATTAAAGTTTGTAGTAACATTTGACATAATTATTTCTCTTGTATTTTATTTTTGATTTCATCAATCTGCTGTAAAGTTGATGCTGTTATATTGTCTTCAACTTTTTTTTGCAAATCAGCACTGCCTTGTGAAATTGTTGTGTTGATATCATTTGAGATTTCTGTAGGATCTATTTTCATAATGTATTTGCCTGTTTCTACCAGTATAGGAAAGAGTATACTTGTTTTTAGTGAAGAATCCAGCGTTGTTTTGATTGCTTTTACATTATATACCGCATATGCAATGACGGCAGCTATTAAGAAAAATTTACTTGCACCTACCACAAATCCCAAAATTTTATCTATTGGACCGAGACCGCTTAGTGAGCTTAATTTTTTAAAGGCAAATCCTATGAGTACCATTAGCAGCCAAAAAATTGCTAAAGTAACAAGAAAACCAGTGAAATCAATGGCAGATTCATTGGAAAACTTAAATATCATATCACTTAAATAATGACCGACTTCATTACCAACTCTTGATGCAACGAAAATGCCGCCAATTATACCGATAAGACCAAAAATTTCTTTAAAAAATCCATTAAGGACACCTTTTAAACCAAGCAGCAAAATTATAATTGTTGCAACAATGTCAAAATAATTAAAGTCCATTTCTTAGCTCCATATTTATTTGGTTTTTTCCGCTGCTTTTGGACTTATAGAGTGCTTTGTCAGCTCGATTTATAAGTGTTTCCGGTGTGTCTTCAGGGTAGAACAGTGTAGAACCTATACTTATAGTGACATTTATAGTTTCGCCTTTATAAAAAAGCTGGTTTGAACTTACAAGTTTTAGAATTCTTCCGGCAATTTCTTGGCAGGTATTTACATCTATTCTGTTGAGAACAATCAAAAATTCTTCTCCGCCATAACGAAATACTTTATCTCCGTCACGCAATGCTTTTCTAAGCATATTAGCTACAAAAATAAGTATTTTGTCTCCGGCAATATGTCCATATTTGTCATTTATTTGTTTAAAATCATCAATATCTAAAAGCAGCAGATGCAGTTCATGTTTCAATTCTTTTTT
>JAMORM010000022.1 GCA_027063585.1 Sulfurimonas sp.
ATCTGTAAACGCAAATACAGGTTTGCACTTGCACCTCCGACTATGGCAAAATTTTTCGGAGGATGTTCTTGAAAATACTTTTTGAGTTTATGCGTAAGATGTTTTGTCGCTATATGCTCAAATGAGGCTGCTATATCTTTATAATCTTTTTGCTCTGATTTTTCTACGGCAAGTCTTACCGCATTTTTTAACCCCGAGTAGCTAAAGGCAAATTTCGGAGTACGCAACAGCGGTACCGTAAAATCATACGCTTTTCTCTCCCCCTCTTTTGCTAACGCTTGTATGGCCGGTCCTCCGGGATAACCCAGTCCCATCATTTTTGCTACTTTGTCAAAACTCTCACCAAAACTGTCATCCATACTCTTTGCAACTGTTTTAATATCGGTCAAACCCTGTACTTCCATAACCTGTGTGTGTCCGCCTGAAACAAGCAAAACACTCAAAGGAAAGGTTGTCTCTTTTTCAATAAAAAGCGAGTAAATATGCCCTATAAGATGATTGACACTGATAATGGGAATATCAAGTGCCACACTCACAGCCTTTGCCAAGGTCACACCCTCAATAAGCGTCACGGCAAGTCCCGGGCTTGAAGTAACAGCTACTGCTTTTAAATCTTTAAAATAAAACTCACACTCTTGGAGTATCTTCGGTAGAGCTTCGGCATGCAGTCTTGCCGCAAGTTCGGGCACAACACCGCCGTAAACACTGTGCTCAAGTTCTTGAGAGATTTTTTTATGAAAAAGAAGTTTGTTTGTTGCTATTTCTGTTATAGATATTGCACTGTCATCACACGAGCTTTCTATACTTAAAATCATATACTTTTTCCTACAAATTTTCGTACTTCTTTATCTATCAAGAATATATCGTTTACATGTAAAGGGAGTGCATCACTAAACTTTTCATAAGCACTTATAATTGTTTTGCTGATATCCATAAATCCTATTTTCTTTGCTATAAACATCTCAATAGCTGCTTCATTTGCCGCATTTATAACAACACCCATTTGTGGAGTTTTTAAGAGTTCATCTTTGATTTCCCAAATAGGATAGCGTTCTTTTTCTATTTTTTTAAATTTAAGAGAACCGACTTGCAATAGATCTACATGCGGAAGTATCGCTTCATTCATCTTTTCTTCTAACGCATACGCAATCGGCAATTGCATACTTGCATTGGCAAAATGTGCCGTAGTCGAGCCGTCTTTAAAATTTATCATTGCATGAATAAGCGACTGTGTTTCAATAATAGCATCATATTCACCCTCGCCAAAGAGCCAGCGTGCTTCAAGCAGTTCAAACATTTTGTTGACCATCGTTGCAGAATCTATGGTGATTTTTTGCCCCATCGACCAGTTTGGATGCTTTTGCGTATCTTCTAGTGTGGCATTTGCGAGTCTTTTTATGTCCCAGTCACGAAAAGCACCACCGCTTGCTGTGATTATCATTTTTTTTACCGGTCGCTCTTGTAGCAGATACCAAAGACCAAAGTGTTCGCTGTCTATAGGCTGTATTTTTGATGTATCTATAAAACTGCCGCAGGCTACTAGGGATTCTTTGTTTGCTAAAGCTACTTTTTTATCGCACTCTATTGCTTTAAGTGTCGGACGCAGTCCTAAAAATCCTACAAGTGCATTGACAACTAGCTTTGATGCGGCATCTTCTATAACTTTTAATATAGCTTCTTCACCAAAGTAAACATTGTTATGTTGAACTTTATAAACATCCTCTTTATTTGCGACAACCACAACTTTAGGATTATGTTCTTGTATCTGTTCGTTGAGTAATTTTATATTTTTACCGCAAACCAATACCTCAACATCAATGCCAAAGCGTTTGGCAACTATTAAAGCATTGACCCCTATGGAACCGGTTGAACCTAAAAGTACCAACTAGACTAATCCTCGAAGCAGAACAAGCATAACAATAGCACCGAAAAGGTAGCCGTCAATTCTGTCTAAAATTCCACCATGACCAGGCAGCAAAGTTCCGCTGTCTTTCACACCGGCAGCACGCTTGAGTGAAGACTCAAACAAATCACCAAATATAGAACTCACAGCAACCATAAAAGAGATAACAAGTGCAATCCAAAAATCAACCACAAAAACTCCGAGATATGCTCCCACAAATGTTGCAAGAGCTACGCCGCCTATGACTCCTTCGAGTGTTTTGTTTGGGCTTGTCTCACAAAATTTTGTTTTTCCTATGCTTTTGCCGACAAAATAAGCACCGATATCAGTTAAAGCAACCACGCCAAGCAGCCATACAAGCGATAAAACACCATACTCTTCATACATCGTCAGAATAAACAGCACTCCTGCAGTCGGATAAATAAATGGTAAAAAATCAACCCACTTCAGGCTTTTGTCATAGGCAACAGCACTTGCATAAGCAACACCCGCCAAAACAAACAGATCATCACCGTATGGATAAATTGCGGCTATCAGCCAAAGTCCTGCAGCATATGGTAAAAGATTGTCTTTCTCTACTCCAAAAAGGATAACGGCTTCTTTAAAAGCAAGCAAATACACTGCTCCTAAAAAGAGCCACATAACAAAAAAGTTGTCAATTAATCCGACCACTAACACAACAAACAGTAAGGCAATGCCCGTAATGATTCTCTCTTTGCTGTCTTTTAAAATACTCATAAAAGATTCCTGTAAATTATTTGATATAAAATTATATCCAATCAGACTTTAATATCTAATAGATGCAGAGGTATTTCCTGTTCTTCTTCATTTTTCTTTTCAACTATTTTATGCCCTTTTTTCTTTGGAAGGTTTTGTGTCTCTTCATCAGCTTCTTCTTTCTGATGTTCACGATCGGGGTCTATTTTATGGCTTTCTTCTGTAGGACGTACTTCTTCGATCTCTTTTTCTTTTTCCTGCACTGCAGCTTGGGCAGCTACATTTTGCAAATCAAAGCGAGTGTATTGGTTTCCTTGCACAGGTGTAACGGCAGGTGTCATTTGGTTTACTAAAACTACATTACCGATAGCTCCGACACTCATACCGTCCTCCTTGCTTTTGGTTCCCAAAATCAAGGAACCTTTATCTTTTTATCCGCTGATCGCTAGGATACTAAAGCTACAAAAAGCATTGCTTTTTGAGAAAAAATCTTTTCAGCTTACATGTAAACACTTTCCTGCTCTTGGGAAGCGATGCTTTAGCTTCGCCTTTTATGCTTTAAAACAACTCAGCCCAGGTTGAAACCTGGGTTCCGAAAAGCCTTGCAAACTTACATGTAAACACTTTTTTACTCTCTTGTATCCACCTCTATTGTCTTGTATTTATTATACAACACATTTGCACCGTTTTGTATGGTTACTTCTCGTCTTGGAGTATAATCGACCAAAAACCTGTCTTTTGAAGCGGTGCTGAATTCTACACAGAGCTTTGCCGCTGCCAAAATAATATTTTGCGGTAAATTCTGCTTGTCGGTTGTAATGATAACATGCGCTGATGGGCGATCTTTCATATGCAGCCAGATATCTTTTGCCCGTGCATTTTTCAACAGTTCAACATTGCCTTTTTCATTTTTTCCAAGCTGTACTTTATACCCTTCTATCCAAAAAACTTCTATAGAATCATTCTGTTTTACTTTTTTATTTTGCACTCTTTTAGGAAACAGAAAGGCTATTTTTGCCACATCTTTTGCCTCTTTGACAACATTGACAAATAGTTCTAAATGCTCGATTTTTGAGCGCAGAGACTCTTCTTCAATGTGCAGATGTTTTGCTTTTTGTTTTGCTTTTTTACTTTTTGCAAAGAACATTTCACTTATCATAAAAGGAGTGGCGTATGCTTTGTCTAAGTGTACCTGCACTTTTGAGCCGTCATAATCATCAAGTTCGATTTCTCTCGCATAGGGCTTGATATTTTGCACGTTTGAAAGCACTAAATTTCCCAAGTGCTCACTCTTTTGTGCTTCTTTCTCCAAACTCTCTTTTGAATCAAGTTTTTCATAGAGTTTTTGCAGTTTTTTAAGTTTTTTATTAAGCAGTGCGATTTTTTGCTTTTTCAGTCCCTCAAGTTTTGCATGCTGCTCTTTGTCATACACTTCATACAAAAACTTTTCAACATCCTCAATCGGATACTCTTTGGCTACAAAGGGTGCAGGCGGAACATCAAGCAGTTTTTGTCCGACTCTCACTTCACGAAACGAAGAGAACAGATCAACATGACGCAGGGCTTCAAGAACAACATTGTTTTCATCCAAAATAATCACATTGGTATATTTTCCGGTAAACTCCAGTTGCAAATACGTAATCTCTTCTTTATATGCAGAGGCCAAAGATGTTTTTATACGAATGATTTTATCGTTGTTTAACAGCGTTACATGTAACACATTTGCACGGTTAAAACGTTTTGCCAAAATAACGTCAAAAGGGGCATTATAAACTTTTGAACGCGGATACTCTTGGCATTTAAATATGGAAGAGTTTGAACGTTGCATATTAAAGTAGAGCACATCATTTTTGTCAAAAACTATTTTTATAATAGTGTCACTAACTCTGTGAACAGCCGATATTTTCGTAAAATTTTGTAAATAATTGGTAATTTGTTTTAAATGTGAAAGTTTCATAAGAGTATTTTAGCTAAAATTCCAAAAACAAAAGAGGACTCCTGAAAATATGCCTAAAGGTTTCGGTAAAAACTACTTTACACTAGCAGCAATTCAAGCCTACATCTCTGCACAAAAAATCATAGCACTTTACAGTTCTATGGGCACACTTGATGGGAAACCCCTCAAGCTCAAAATAAATTCTCCTCCCACGTCTTAAATATTTTTCACAAACAATACAAAAAAATATTTAAGGATACTTATGCAAAAAACAATAAAACTACCACTACTCCTAGGCGCTCTTTTGAGCCAGCTACTAGCACAGGAGGTCACATTGGCACCTCTTGAAATAACCTCAACTGCCATCAAAACAGATGAATTGCAATCTACTGATGCTGTAGAAATTTATACGGCCAAAGATATAGAAAAAGCCCATGTGCAAAATATCTATGAGTTTTTAAACCAGCAAACTTCAGTTATTACAATGCCCTCTTACGGAAACCCTTTTTCTCAGAAAATTGACATGCGAGGTTTTGGTATAGGCGACGGATATGAAAATATTGTTATCAAAGTAAACGGCAGAAGATTGAATAATATTGACGGTGTTCCGCAACTTTTGGCAAGTATCTCTCCTGATGCGATTGAAAGAATAGAAATTATCAAAGCAGGCGGTGTAGTTGAGGCCGGAGACGGTGCGAATGCCGGTGTTATCAATATAATAACAAAAAAATCCAACCATACCCAGATAGGATTTTATGCCGGAAGCTATAATACTTTTGATGGCACTTTCAATATAGGTCATATTGACAACAAACTTTCATACAACCTCAACGGAGAGGCTCAAAAGCATGGAGGCATCAGATATATTGATGACAATGGACACAAGGCTGAAAACAAATTTTCAAATTTTAGTTTTGATATTGCCTATAAGGTGCTTGAAAATTTAGAGCTTAGAGCAAATGGGCTTACATCAAATATAGATGTTTGGTATGCAAGCAGTCTTACACTTGATCAATACAATGAAGACCCAACACAAAAAAGCAACTCTTTTTTCGCAGGTGTTCATCAAAAATCCAGCAGTGATGTTATCGGAACTGGAGTTACCTATGATATTTCCAATGCAATTTCTTTAGATATGAATTATAATCATGAATATAAAACATCTAATTATGTCACATATAACAGTGAATATAAATATAGTTATAACTCAGCGGACGCTGTTGTAAAATATATAAAGGAAAATTTTGAAGTTATTGCAGGCGGGTATCTATTTGATGGAAATAGAAAAGCCTCTACAAATGTAACAACTAAAAAAAATCTAGCTGCATTTGTCAAAACAAACATCTATCTGGGGAAAAACACACTCAAAGCCGGTTACAGATATGAAAAAGTTTCTTATGAATATGCTCCGTCTACAGGCAATACACTCAATCAGGATGATGCATTACATGGTATAGAACTTGGGTATAACCATATGATTGACAAAGAGCAGTCTGTATTTTTTAATTATGCGAAAGCTTACCAGGCACCCAATATAGATCGATTCTTTAACAATGGCGGAACTTTCAACCAGTTTATCAAACCGTCAAAATCAAACAGCTTTACACTGGGTTACAATAAAATAACAAAAACAAATAAACTGAAATTGTCAATATACTATATCGATATGAAGGACGAAATCTACTACTATGCGGATCCGACCTATGTTAATTCCAAAAACACGAATATTGACAAATCTCATAAATACGGTTTTGACTTGTATGACAAATATCTTTTTTCTCAAACACTGAATGCAATTTTTAACTATAACTATGTGCAAGCGATTATAGATAATGAAACCGAAAACGGTGAAGATTATTCCGGAAATAAATTGCCGGGTGTCAGCAACCACAATGTCAAAGCAACACTTAACTATCTGCCAAACAGTTTTACAACCCTGGCGATAACTGAAGTATACCGTTCGAGTGCCTATGCCGCAAATGATTTTAACAACAACTTTACACAAAAACAAGAAGCCTATACAAGTACAGATATTTCTTGTACCTATGCGAAAAAGAATTGGGAAGTTTTTGCTAAAATAAACAATCTTTTTAATCAAAAAAACGGTTTGTGGATCAGGGATGATGCGATATATCCTGTCAACTTTACTACAACGGCAATTTTTGGATTAAATCTAAAATACTAAAAGGCAGACCATGAGCATAAAAACCCTTCTCCTTATCTCCCTTTTTATGCTCAATCTTTGGGCAAATGAGCGCATAGTCTCTCTGAGCCCCTCCATTACAGAAATTATTTACGGACTGGATGCAGGCAATGAACTTGTCGGTACTTCATCCTATTCACTCTACCCAAAAGCAGCACAAAAACTGCCTATTGTCGGTGGATATACCAAGCCTAACATAGAGAAAATTTTAGCACATAAACCAAGCCTTGTTGTCGGACAGACATTCAACCGTGACACCTTACAAAAGCTACACTATTTTCATATAAAAACACTGATTTTACGACTCAAAACCATTACAGATATTCAAAAATCTATAGCCCTTTTAGGTAAAACAATTTCTAAAACAACAAACGCTAACAAACTTATAACAAACATAACAAATGCAATCAGAGGTATTGCAAAAAACAAACATCCGCACTCTGTGTTGATTGTCTATGGGCTTAAAGAGGATCTGCGAAACGGTATTTATGCTGCAGGAAAAAATATCTTTTTTAATGACATCATCAAACTCAGCGGCAACACCAATGTATGTGAAAGTATGCATAGCGAACAGCCTGTTTTGAGTTATGAAAACATTATAGCGCTCAACCCCGAGCAGATTATCATTTTACATTCCCATGCCACAGAACCCAATGTCAATGTGAAAAAGGCACTTCAATCATGGTACGCTCTGCCTACACAGGCGGCAAAAAACAGAAAAATATCCATCGTTGATGAAGATTATCTGCATATTCCCTCCCAAAGAGTCGCACTGACGATTAAACGGCTGGCAAAAGAGATGCAGCATGATTGAACTACATTCCCTTACATGTAACTATGGAGAGAAAGTTGTTTTAGAAGATCTAACACTTACAATCGCTTCTCATATAAGTATACTCGGAGCAAACGGTTCTGGTAAAAGTACCCTTGCAAAGGCCATTTGCGATATGATTACCTATGATGGGAACATTATACTTGATGGAAAGAACATACAGACATATACAGACAAAGAAAGAGCCAGAAAAATTGCCTATATTCCGACAAAGCTTGATTTTTATGATGAATTTCTAAGCCTTGAAGAGTTTGTTCTTCTGGGAAGATTCGCCCATAAAAAAAACTTTTTTGATTACAGTGTACAGGACAGGAAAAAAGCACAGGAGCAGATGGATTTTTTACATCTCTCCCATCTCAAAAAGCATACGCTCTCCTCTTTAAGTTCCGGAGAAACCGCCCTGGCACTGATGGCACAGGCGCTCACCCAGGAGAGCGAAATTATTATTTTTGACGAACCGACCGCAAACCTTGATCCGAAAAATTCAAAAATAATTGCGCAGCATATTAAAAACCTCAAACAAACACACCAAACAGTTGTCATAACACATGACATCCATCTTGCTCATTTTCTTGAGAATCAAGTTTTGTTTTTACAAGAGAAAAAAGCGCTTTGCTTTGAAGATGATTTTTTCACAGATACAACACTCAGTAAACTTTACGGCGTTTCATTTTCATCTTTGGATGTCTGCTATGAATAAAAAAATATTTTGGGGCTTTTTCATTGGTGTTGCACTTGTTTCCCCTTTTATCGGTGCGGTCAGTTTACATCTAAATAATCTTGCAGATTTCAACAGCTTAGATGCACAGATATTTTATAATATTCGTTTGCCCAGAGTGGTTTATGCCTTTTTTGCAGGAAGCCTGCTTGGCATAACCGGCCTTGTATTTCAAACACTCTTTAGAAATGCTTTAATGACGCCTTATACTTTGGGAATATCCAGCGGAGCTACGCTAGGTGCTGGTATTGCCATAAAACTTGGACTCTCAACGTTCCTGTTTGGCATAGCTGCTGTGAGCCTTTTTGGCTTTTTAGGCGCTGTTTTTACTATATTTTTACTCATCTATCTTTCACGGTTTTTAAAAAGTTCGCAGCAGGTTTCTCTCCTGCTTTTGGGAATAGCACTCTCTTTGTTTTACTCTTCTGCTTTGATGGTCGTCTTTTACCTTGGAAATTCCATCCAAAACGATATGCTTCTGCGATTTACTATGGGTTCACTCTCTGTCATTGGCTGGGAAAATCCTGTTCTTTTGTCAATTATCAGTTTTTTTACTACAGTAATTATCTATGCCTACCGCTTTGAGCTGCAACTGCTGGGCGTTTCCAAAGAGAGTGCCCAACTGCAGGGACTTAACAGCAAAAAAGTGACACTGATTCTTTTACTTGTGAGCTCTTTGGGTATTGCCATACTGGTAAGCATATCAGGAACTATCGGCTTTGTCGGACTCGTCGTGCCGCATATGGTTACAAAATTCTATAAAACAACCATCCAAAACAGAATTATCAAAACTTCACTTTTCGGTGGATTCTTTTTGCTCTTTTGCGATACGCTCACACGAGCGATTCCAACACAGAGCGAACTGCCTATAGGCATTATAACTGCCCTCATAGGCGGACCGTTTTTTATCGCGCTTATTCTCCGGCGAAATAAATAACCTGGTTTCTTCCCAGCTCTTTTGATTTATACATAGCAATATCAGCTTTTTTCATCAATTGTTTTTCATCATCTGCATTATCTGGGAATATTACAACACCCATACTTGTGGTTACATGTAAATTGATACCGTCAATAATCCACTGTTGTCTAAAAAGATTGATTGTTTTTTTTACTAATGTATCGAGTATCTTTTTATGTATATTTGTAAAAATAAGAACAAATTCATCTCCGCCAATACGAGCAAAAACATCTTCAGTTCTTATATTTGATAAAACACGCTTAGCAACTTCTTGGAGGAGTTTATCACCAATATCATGCCCGTATGTATCATTAATCTCTTTAAAATAATCCAAATCCAAAAACAATAAAGCAAATTTCGTATTTGTTCTTTTTGAATTAGCGATGAGACGTTTAAGTTCTTCTTGAAAGGCAAATCTGTTAAGCAGTCCTGTGAGAATATCTTTTGTAGCCAGCTCTTTATAGCGTTGTTCACTCTTTGCCAAAGCTGTTTTTGATTTCTGCTGTAACTCTTCATATAGTTCTGCCATCTCTTGTGATGAAGTTTCCAGAGTATGTTCTAAAAATTCTCTCTCTTCATCTGCTTCATTATAGGTTATATTCACAAGTTCTATAAATTTTTGTAAATTCCCCTCAGGAAATTTTGTATCTTTATAAGCCAGTTTTTTTAGCTGCTTTTGTAAAACTTTATGCATAACTTTCCCAGATAGCCGTTAAGGTCATTGTCTGGTTATGCAGACTGCATCTCCCTGATGCAAGCGGTGAGATCTCTCCATAAGAATAAAATCCGATGATATTTGCACTCTTTGGCAGAACTTCTTGTATAGCTTCAATCTCTTCATCAATTCTGCTTTTTAGCACCAACTTTCTGCCTACACAACTGATGGCAATACAAAGCAGAGGCTCATCATGATACCCCGAAAAACTCAGCATCTCCGCGGATTCACCGGCACCGTTAACAAGTCGGTTAAAATTTGCTTTCATAAAAGTTACGTGTGCACCTTGGGGTATGTCTCCTGCAAAAGTAATAGAGTGATTTGCTTCATCTACTGCTAAAACAGTACGTACCTTACTCTCTTTTGCATCACTGTTTTCTTGAATTTCTAACGGAAAGAGCAGTCCGCTTGCAGGCAGCTCATTTGCTTTATCTCCCAAATAGCGTTTATATATTTCAAGCGCTGGTTTACCGTCAAGTTCATATAAAATATTGTCTTTGCTTTTTGTTACAATTCTTTGCAGACCCAAAGAATCCCAGCCGCCTTTTGAAGCTGCTTCAAAATGAATATTATCTCCGTAGAAACCGACGGCACAGACAGTGGACTCTTTTAAAAACCCATTGACAATTATCCATGTTTTCTCAAACTTATCTTTATCTCCTGCCAATCCTCCACTAACAACAACGCAAGAGGGCAAAACCGATGAAATACCCTCAGTCAATTTTGAACCATTTGTTTTGAGTCCGTCAGATAATATAAATATACCCTTTAAGTTGTCACGATAGAGCGTTTGTGCAATTCCCACGCCATCATCATAAGAATTGTCATTTTCTATGCTTTTACATGTATGATTTTTTAGCGTAGTAGATTGAAATTTTGATATAGAAATAACAATAGTATCATCATATACCTCACTGTTGAAAATCTCTCCACTCGTAGATGCTCCAAAAATAATAGATGTAGGAAAAAGCTTAACAAGGTTCAAAACTTCTTTTTGCATTTTTTCTTCTTCTAAAGAGGTAAAAATTAAAATCAGCGTGTTTTTGGAATCTAACGAAGTATCAAATTCACTATCCCATTTTTGCTGTTTATATATATGTGTACGTATTTCCATATATAACCCCTCTAATAATCTTTATCTTTTAATTATATCTTTTTTGTTCAATAATAAACTTAAATCAACATTTTTTATTATTAATATTTCAAATAGCTTGATTGCGCTTTAATACCCTTTGTGGCATAATTTCTCGCATGAAACAAGGAGTCTTTTTTGGGTTATAACGAATGGGTACAAAAGCATGCCAAAAAGCATAAAAACATAGTTGAAAAGCTTACAGAGCAAGGCTACAGCAAAGAAGAAATTATAGATTATTTTGATTTTGAAAATATGAAAAAAAAAGAATTGGATTTTTGTCCACTCTATGCAAAAAACAAAAAATGTCACGATATGGAATCATTAAACTGTTATTTATGCTCTTGCCCAAATTTTCGTTTTAATGATGAAGGTATCAAAAAAGTAAATGAAAAAACACAATACAGCTACTGCAATATTGACTCAAAAGACGCAAAGCAGGGTATATACGGCGAAAAAATCCATCAAGACTGCTCCGGATGCACGGTCCCTCATCACAAAGCCTACATAGAGAAACATTTTGACCTTGACTGGGCAAAGATTATGAAAGAGTGCAAAGCCTGATGGGGGTAAAAACACTCCTCACCCTTCAAGAGGCAGATCAGCTTTTTCCCTCCTATAATTTTGTGTCGATTAGAGCTACAAAAAACGGTATCATTGACACAACTTACATCGTAAGAAACAG